>JACMKU010000159.1 GCA_014379965.1 Chitinophagaceae bacterium | reverse complement strand
TCGATCATGGTTCATCCATTGGTAATATCATTCAATTCTTTGGGGATAGAGCATCCAAGTCTGGTCTAATGAGTTAAAAACCAGTTCAAACAGGGAGTCTTCTTCGTCTACGACGGCAAAATGAAGCAGTGGCGCATCACCCACCCGGTCTTTCCAGTAATAGGTGGTTTTGGCGATTTTGTGCTGTTTCCGGTTCAGCTCAAACCAGACCGGTTTGGGTTTGACGCCTTCCTGATACACAACGGCTATGCGGATGGGTAAGCCTGACATCATGAATAGTTGCGGACGGTCTTTAACAGTTTACCAATGATGGTGACGTCTTCAGGCGCAACCATGATTGTCAGATATGCGTCGTTGGCAGGTTGCAAGAGTATTCGCTCTAGCTTCTCATCATAGACATACCGTTTCAGCGTTGCTTCATCGTCAATCAGCGCAACAACAATATCTTTGTTATCAGCATTAGCCTGTGGGCGAATCAAAGCCAAGTCGCCTTCAAGGATATGGTCACCAATCATTGAATCACCAACTACCCTCAGAAAGAAGCATCCTTTGTCAGGCACCCAACTCTTATCGACGTTGCAGTACCCCTCAATTTCCTCTACAGCCAATGTTGGAAGTCCTGCCTTGACCCTACCGATGATGGGAACGCTAACGGTACCGGTGCCTCTGCCAGTAACAATAATGCTCCGGGAGCTGCCTTCTCGCCGCTGAATCCAGCCTTTACTCTCAAGAGCTTCGAGATGCCGGATAGCGGAAACTGTACCCTTGGTTTGGATGTGTTCGGATATTTCCCGCAACGTCGGCGGGCATCCATGAGTATCAAGGTATAAGGTGATGAAATCGAGTACCTGTTGTTGCCGCTCGGTTAATGGTTCCATGTCGGCCTCTATTGTTGTCAAATGATACGGGTACCAAATGATACTCATCTGTGAGGGGGCACGTCAAGCGGAATTATGGGAATGAGTTACCAGTTCCCGTTGCAGGCGGTTTGGAGTATAAATGAGGGGAGAGTCTATTGAGAGGACAAATAGAGTGCAAATTCCGGAAGAATCCGACCACCGTTCCGTCATAATCTGCCGGAGATATTACAAACGTAACCAAAGGAAAGAAGAGTACTTTTTACCTTCCAGTTTTACGGGGACCAGTTGTACACATGAATAAAAACGGTCTGTATTCGGCAGTTTTTTCTGCAATTCTATTTGGCATGTCTCCAGTAGCCTGTAAAGCTATAGTGGGACAAATGCCGTCATCTCTTCTTGCTGGACTTCTCTATATGGGTTCGGCTTTGGGTCTATCAGGTATAGTTCTCCGCCAGGCGACTAAAAATTATGAAATCCTGGGGTCGCTTTCGACTCGACAGTGGGCAAACCTAGCAGGTGCAATTTTATCAGGAGGTGTTCTCGCTCCTCTTTTTCTGGCTTATAGTATCCGTAACGGAACCGCATCAGAGGTGTCACTGCTGCTAAATTTCGAGAGTGTTGCTACTACACTGATTGCGTGGATAATATTTCATGAGTACATCGGGAATCGTGTCTGGATTGGAAAGATTCTCATCATTGGCGCTTCGATAATTGTCGTTCTTACCGACAGCAACGGAGTGCATCTTTCAATTTCAGGACTCTCGGTACTTGCTGCCTGTACCCTCTGGGGAATCGACAACAACTTGACACGTGAACTGGAAACTCTTCCAGCGTCTTTGCTGGCGTGCATGAAAGGCTGGATTGCAGGAACATTCAACGTCCTTCTATTTTTCTTCCTTTTCAGAAGTCCGGTTACAATATTTCAAGTATCAGGAACACTTATTATCGGGGCACTCAGCTACGGTGCCAGCCTTGTCCTGTTTATCCATGCGCTGAGGCAAATAGGGTCGGCAAGAACAAGTACTTGGTTCGCATCGGGACCATTCATTGGAACTGTTCTATCCGTCATAGTTCTTGGAGAGCGTCCACCCAGTCAGTATTGGCTAGCGGCTCTGGTCATGCTATCGGGAATGTTTTTACTTTACTGGGAAGTCCACAAACATCCCCACCAACATGAAGGGCTTGCTCATGCACATACCCATGAACACGATGAGCACCATCGACATGAGCATAAAAATGAAGAATGTGATGAGATGCATAACCATTTACATGAGCACGAGCCGATAACCCATGCGCACTCTCACTGGCCAGACATCCACCATCGGCATGTCCATTAAGCAGGTTGAAAGCATATTTTCAATAATTCGCCCGAGTAATATTTTCTCGTTCGAATTTATTTATACCTGTGTGTGGCCGCACTGAACCTTGGTCGGAGTCACGCCGGAACGCTGGTCGGATTTAAATCGGAATTGCGGTCGGATTCACCAGAATAGCGAGTTTAGCCGCACTCTATCAGCTTACGAATCAATATTCCTGTGTTTGAGCATTATTATGTATAATGCGCCAATGGCTATATCTGGAATTAAAACCTTACTTCGGGCATTGCGCTCCAGGAACTTCCGGCTATTTATGGCTGGTCAGAGTGTGTCTCTTATCGGAACCTGGATGCAATCTGTGGCCATGAGCTGGCTGGTCTACCGTTTAACCGGTTCTGCCTTCCTGCTAGGCGTAGTGGGTTTTACCAGTCAGATTCCAACGTTTCTACTTTCCCCTGTAGCCGGTGTGCTAGCCGATAGATGGAATCGTCATCACCTCTTAATTGCAACCCAGGCGCTTGCCATGCTGCAAGCAGCAGTTCTAGCTGCTGCAGTCCTTACCGGTGTTATCCAAGTTTGGCATATTATAGTGTTAAGTTTACTTTTAGGGGTAGTCAACGCCTTCGATATTCCAGTACGCCAGTCCTTTATCGTTGAGCTGGTTTCAGAGCGAGAAGACTTGAGTAATGCCATTGCACTGAACTCATCAATTGTACAAGCCGCCCGTCTCATTGGTCCTGCAATAGCAGGTTTACTTGTTGTTTCGGTTGGTGAGGGTATTTGTTTCGTCCTTAATAGTGTCAGCTACTTGGCAGTATTATTGGCACTTGTTGCCATGAAACTTTCTCCTCGCTCTCATAGTGAAAAACCACGACGGAACGTATTGCATGAACTGCGGGAGGGCTTCAACTACGCTTATGGATTTGGGCCAATCCGGAGTATTTTGTTGATGGTCGCCCTGGTAAGTCTTACAGGGATACCTTATTCCGTTCTCATTCCTGTATTTGCGAAGGAAATTCTGCACGGTGGTGCCCATACTTTCGGTTTTCTTATGACTGCTGGGGGATGCGGAGCATTGGCCGCCACCATCTATCTTGCCTCACGTAAAAGCGTTCTCGGTCTTGGCAAGCTCATTGTCCTTGCTGGATTCTTGTTTGCTATTGGGATTGCTTCTTTTGCTGTCTCCACCAATATCAACGTCTCTTTTGCATCTCTGGTAGTTGCCGGGTTCGGTGGAATTACAATGATTGCGTCAAGTAACACGATTCTTCAGACAATCCTTGATGAGCACATGCGAGGTAGGGTCATGAGTTTCTTCGCCGTTGCATTTCTTGGAATGGCTCCTTTTGGTAGCTTCGGAGTCGGAACAATGTCAGGTATTATCGGCCCCCGTGAGACTCTACTGGTAGGAGCGGTCTGCTGTCTCGGTTCTACATTGTTATTTGCGCGTCAACTCCCTAAAATCAGAGAAGTGGTTCGACCGATTTACGTGAGAATGGGGATAATCAAGGAAGTTGCTGAAGGAATGGAAACTGCTGCAGAGCAACCGATGATGGCGGATAACCGAAAGTGATACATCTATTCCGGTTAGCGCATGAAACATCATGCACAAACCCTAAAGCTCTTTTCGACCCAAGCTCCAGTGATAAGTGATGCGCATTGAATAAACTTGCCCTGCTTGTTTCATGTATAAAATAGGTGGGTTAAGTCATATAAAAACCCTGAACAGCTAATGGATTGATTCTGCGGGAGACACAAACCGTTTCGGAAAAATTTGAATTGCATTGAGGCGTTTCTGCGCTGGAAGATACGAAGCGTAAAAGCTGAATCGTGAAATTATTGCTCTTTACGGAGTTCTGCACGGGCAGAGGATATAACTCTAAAAGCAGACCTCAAGATATAAAGGACGAGGCAACATGCGACGAAAATATCCGGCCAACCTGACCCTGTTGCCCATACAGCTCCTGCCGCAACGAAAACGGAAAAGTTCGACGCAATATCGTTGCGAGAACATTCCCAAACAGAACTCATATTAACATCTTCGTTCCTATGTCGCCAAAGAAGAAACAGGCAAGTTCCGTTTGCTGCCAAACCGAGTAAACTAAATACCCCCATCGTTTCAAAAACAGGAACTGATGGATAGAAGAGTTTGTAGACTATTTGCCCAACAACTACGAGAGCCACCAAAAGGATTAGAAGCCCTTTTAACAGCGCAACTCGTGCCTTTGTATGTGAACCAAGCGCAACCGCATACAGACTGAGTGCATACGTTAATGCATCACCAAGATTATCAAGACTGTCAGACAATAGCGCCGTGGAACCGGCGTAGTAAGCAGCCACTACTATAATGACGAACATCAACGCATTTATTGCCAAAACTATTTTTAACGTTGCGCTCTGCCGTTCACGAAAAACATCAAGTTCACAACCATTGTCACAACATCCGCCCATAATATCCCCGTCTAAATTTTTAATTTTGTACTAAAATAATGCGCTTAACAGCCCAGAATAGCCAAGTTAATCTACGGGTTGATACCGTCCAAAAACTTTGAATAATCTCCGTTGCAAAGTACGGCGTTGAATGATATTAGAATATGCGAATATCTTTAAGGAGATACTATGGATTTCACTACAGCAAATGCTTGGGCTGAATTTATAAAAGCCCTTGCTCACCCGACACGCCTTCAAATTGTCGCTGAATTACTCAAAGGCACCAAATGTGTCACAGACATTCAGGACATACTACCTGCATCACAAGCTAACATTTCACAACATCTGACCGTGCTTCGTCATGCCGGACTTGTGAATTTTGTCCAAGACGGTTCCCAGCGGTGTTACTACATAAGCCGCCCCAAATTGACTTCAACCATAATAGAACTACTTAAAGAAGGTGAACCGGCAGTGTGCAAAACAAAGCTGGAGATTAACGGGGAAAAAATGCCGTTAGAAGGAGTATGCTGTGCCAGATAATGACAATTTACCTCTGTTTGAACACAACCATGCCGACGAACCGGTTTTTCTTCCTGGTAATATGCTGGAAGCCGCAAGGGTTCAGAAGAATTTATCCACTTTTATCACACCGGAAGGGTGCCTACTGGACTTTGATGGTGAATTGGTGGAATTCCTGGTTGCCAGCGGTAAAGCTGTCCTTGAATCTTCCTGGCCTTGTTTTCATACACGTCTCTACCGCTGGCGAACCAACGAAACGGAATACGGCATCATAGGTGGAACCGTAGGTGCGTCATTCGCTGTGCTTGTAGCCGAAGAACTATTTGCATTGGGATGCAAGGCACTTGTCACTATTTCCTCTGCCGGGTTGATTGCTGAAAATCTCGAAACGCCTATGTTTCTGTTGATTGACAAAGCATTGCGAGACGAAGGAACAAGCTATCACTATCTCCCGCCTGAACGATTTGCAATTTCGTCACCTTCCCTTGTGGAGACAGTTGCTCAAAAGCTGACTGAAATCGCCTTGCCAATCACCCAGGGTAGTTCCTGGACAACCGATGCTCCGTTCCGTGAAACTTCCAAGCTCATTTCAGCAAGACGTGACGAAGGAATTATTGCGGTTGAAATGGAAGCGGCAGCCTTGTTGGCAATGGGAACCGCACTTAATAAACCAGTCATTTGCTTTGCCCATATCACAAATTCAATGGCTACCCGTGATGATGATTTTGAAAAGGGTGGCGACGACGGCAATGAAGAAGCATTGAAAGTCTGTGCAACTGCTTTGTCCGCTCTCTTGGAAAAGAACTAAATCTGGATAAAGGAGGTTTTCCATGTTGAAAATGGTCGTATTTCACACCGGAAGTAAGGGTTGAACAAGTTGTGCTATGGCTACAGGTGTAGCCAATAAAATGCAGGCTCATTTCGGCGAACAGATTGACGTAGCAATTCACCTGATTGACTCACCGGAAGCAGAAAACTACGTATTGAGAGCAGCAACGACTGTGTTTCTCAATAACGCATGGGTTCCATTGGATGTTGCCACATCGGCGAGTAGAATGCAGGAATACATTGAACTGGAATTAGTTGGGGGAAAGCATGAAGGTGCGTGATAGCGGTATGCCCGATGAAGAAATGTGGGTTGGTTTTTTTGACCCGGCAAAGGTGCTGAACGTATTAGGTCTAAATTCTGGAATTCAGGATTTAGCTGAATTCGGTTGCGGTTATGGAACTTTCACCCTTGCTACCGCTGACATTGCTTCGGGAACCGTTTATGCTTTGGATATAGAACCAGAAATGGTGAATGTGGTTCAACAAAAATGCCTTGATGCTGGCAAATCAAATGTTCAAGTCGTTTTGCGTGATTTTGTGGCGGAGGGAACTGGATTAGACGACATCTCTATGGATGCTGCACTGCTTTTCAATATCCTGCACCATGAAGAACCGGTTGCCTTGATGAAAGAAGCACTTCGCATACTTAAACCAAACGGAACACTGGCGGTAATTCACTGGAACTTTGACCCCACAACGCCCCGTGGTCCGGCTATGGAAATTCGCCCACGACCAGAACAGTGCATTAATTGGGCAATAGAAGCCGGGTTCCGTTTCAGCGAACAGAACCGTTTTGATTTGCCTCCGCACCATTACGGGTTAATATTCAAGAAACCATATGCCTGATAAATTATTTGTTACCCGTGTGGTAGCCAAAGTGGATATGAAATCATCATTCAACGAAAACGCAACCGATTACGATATATGGTTTGATAACAATAACGACCTTTATCAAGCAGAGTTAAACGCTCTACGGTTTTTCATTCCCGAAAATAAGAATGGAATTGAAATTGGCGTTGGAACTGGTCGGTTTGCGGTTCCACTTGGAATTCGCATTGGAATTGAACCTGCACCTCAAATGGCGGCACTTGCACGTCAGCGGGGTGTTGAGGTAGTGGAAGGCATTGCAGAAGCTCTTCCTTGTGCCGATAGCAGTTTTGATTTTGCTGTAATGGTAACGGTCGTGTGTTTCCTTGATGACGTGTTACAAGCGTTCCGGGAAGCATTCCGCATTCTTAAACCAAGCGGATTGCTGATAGTAGGGTTTATTGACCGTGTAAGCGAACTGGGACAGAGATACAACCAGAAAAAAGCTCATAGCATGTTTTACCGTGACGCAACTTTTTATTCGGTGAATGAATTGGAAGCACTGTTGATCAAAGCGGGCTTTTCTGCTTTTTCATACCGCCAGACGCTTTTGCCGGAAGAGTCCTCATTACTTACCGTCAAAGACGGCTACGGAAGCGGTGGTTTTGTCGTTGTATATGCTCATAAAAAGGAAGGAGCTGAACATATATGAAAGTTGGAATTATACGTTGTCAGTTGACAGAGGACATGTGTCCGGGAAGCACTGATTTCAAAGTAGCCAAGGAAGGCACTATGGCTTTTGAAGAAACTGGACCAGTTGAAGTTATCGGGTTTCTTTCGTGTGGTGGGTGCTCCGGCAAGAAAGCCGTCACACGGGCAAAGATGATGGTTGACCGTGGGGCAGAAGCAATTGTGTTTGCCTCATGTATGAAGAACGGCAATCCGATTGGTTATCCCTGCCCCCACTTCGCCGCTATCAAAGGGGCTGTTGAGAAAAGACTTGGTGCTGATACAAAGATAATCGACTGGACTCACTGAATGTTATGACTTACGCCGATTTGCTGGAGTCATTACGAATATTGGGGTTGGGTGAACGGGCTACTATCAAGGAAATCAAAGCTCGTCATCGTGATTTAGTAAAACGTCATCACCCTGATACTGCGAACTCAACCGACCTGGATATGATTAAAAAGGTTAATTCTGCATACCGTGTAATTCAAGATTACATTTCCGATTATCGTTTTTCATTCAAAGAAGACGAGTTTTATGAACAGAACCCTGAAGAACGAATTTGGCAACAATTTGCTGATGACCCGTTGTGGGGCAAGAAATAATAACTGAGCTGATTTCTTGATAGTTTTCTGTATCCATTCCGAATATCCGCCTCATTTGCCATCAAACCTGGACGATACAGGCAGGGCTATCAAATCTTGGGTTGTTTACCAATGTTGGGACTTCATAGTATGTCATCAGTTCTTCAGGATACGGCTTATAGAGGTGTTCCAGGTGTTGCGGGTCTTGGAGCTTTCTGTCGAGCCATAATCCGTATGCATCCGGCATGAGAATTACAGGCATACGTTCATGAAGGTTTGAAATCAGTTTGTTTGCAGCAGTAGTAAGAATGGAGAAGGTCTCCAGCGGTGTTCCGTCGGGTGATTTCCAATGTTCCCAGATACCTGCCAGTGCCATAGGTGATTTGTCTGATAGCTGGATGTAATGGGGATGCTTTTCCGTCCCGGCATGGCTCCACTCATAAAATCCTGACACAGGGATTATGCAGCGGTTCTTCTTGATAGCGTGACGGAATGAAGCTTTTTCGGCGACAGTTTCCGACCTAGCATTTATCAGTGAAGCTCCCTTTGACGGATCAGTTGACCATGACGGAACCAGTCCCCATTTCAACTGGTCATAGTGATTGGTTGAGTCATCTGCTTGGCGGACTACACCAACATTCTGAGTGGGGGCTACGTTGTATCGGGGCTCAGTTTGTGGTCGCTCAATAAGGTCAAAAATTGCTTTCAATTCATCTGCTGGTATGACTGTTACGAAACGTCCGCACATTAATTCACCTTGTGTATTTAGACCTCAGCTGAAATGACTATTCTTCATTAGATTTTCAAGCCGATCCACCTGGAAGATCATGTATTCAGGCAATGTCACATTATGGATAGATTCAAACAGTTACAATTTATTCATATCTTAGCTGATAATTACTATTTCAAAGTGCGGATTGCACTTTGAAACAAACCTAGCACAGTATCTTTTATGGAGTCAACATCGCATAACCCATTTATCTTAATGGCATTTATCTTTTGCTTATTTTGAGAGTTAGCAGTTAAATGAACTTCTATCTCGTAATAATTCATCAAATTATAAAGTATGTTCTTCAATTGCCATTCATAACTATCAACAAATACACCATCATTAACAGTCATATACCATATATCTGTTGCTTTACTTTTCTTGCTTCCGAACTCGTAGACATCTACTACTTCATGTTTTTTATCAGCATACTTATACAGCAAACTATTGCATTGAACTGGTTTCGATTTATTTGCAACAGGTAGGGTCAAAGATACCCCGACCAGCTTATCTTTAGTATATGTTCCATTCTCATCATCGGCTATAAGACCTTTTAGTAATCCTGATAAGGATAGCTTTTCGTAGATACTTTTAAGCATTCCAAGTGATGATAAAAACTGATATTTCTTGTTCAATATAACAAAATACTTATCATTATATTTTTGGCAATCAACTGATTCAAGTTTAGCCCAATTACCCTTGGCAATGCCGTCTAAATCGTACTGAGATACTGGGTGGATTATTACTGATTTGGCATTCATAATGCCTATAGTATCAGAAGGGGTAATATGAACAATTCTGGCATTAACTTCGTTAATTATTTGTTCAAGTAACAGATTCTCTTTTGATGATTGCCACTCCAAATGAGCTTTAGTAATGGCATCATCGACAACGTAATTTTCCATTCGACTCTTGAACAACTCAATCAATTCGGTCTTATTATCTTCAAATAGAGACTGCAACAAAATTGCATCATCATCAATAAACTGAATACCTTTGTAACTCTTTAGCTGGTAGATATACTGGTTTAGCCCGTCCTCAGTAGGTGCTAATTCTATAAAAGGCACCTTGATTTTGTCTAAAACAGCTATTTTACCCTCATCAACAGCATGGGTAACAAATATCTCCCAGGCCATGACATCTGTGGCGGGTCTAAACTTACTGTCATACGAAAGTACATCTGCCCTGATTGTGCCAATTGTCCCCTCAAGGAAATGTTCTGCATTGGGTTTATCGTAAAAAGACTTCGATGATATAGATATTTGTTTCAGGGATAAACGCTGTAGAAGGGATTTGGTTTTACTGGAATTCAATGAAGCAACATCTACCAGGATGTTGATAGGATTGTTTTTTATCAGCGAGTTATACAGAAATACCTTTGCTCCATCATGCAATAGAGTTTCAGCACTGACAGAGCAATTACTACCCGCTTGATGGGAGTAGTGATGTCTTCTGACGCTCCCAGCTTTTTTTATTACCCCACTGTCACAATAGGGACAACACAACTGGATACCGGCAGGCAACCGCTCCGAGACATGAATCAATCTCCCTTCAGGCGTTTTTGCAATTGGTAGTAATACATCGCTCATAATACCCTGCTTTTCTTAGGGAGTAGATTCCGAATTGATGGCAGTTTTAAGGACATTGCTCGGCTTGAAAGTCAGGATACGGCGGGCTTCTATGGTAATTGTCTCACCGGTCTGCGGATTCCTACCACGGCGATCAGCCTTCTGCTTGACCTCAAAGTTTCCAAACCCGGCAATTTTCAATTTTTCACCGGATTCCAATGTGCTTTTGATTAAGGAGAACACTCCCTCGACCAATTCAGCGGATTCTTTTTTGGATAAGCCTAAGTTCGCGGATACTTTTTCAAAAATGTCAGCTTTTGTCATTGGTTACCTTCTTCTGCAATTTTCTAAATTCCCAAGGCGGTTGTGGATTATTGTCCCGCCACAGCCCTTTCTTTTGGGAACGGGCTTGTTCTTCTGCTTGAATGTATTCCGAAGCATGTGGCCGGTCAAGGTATTGCCGATACGCCCAAGCCCATCCTTCCGCAACCATCTCGCGGTTTATGTTCCGGCTATCCAGTGTAAGAATTCCGACCAGGCGTTTGTATCGGTCGATTGCCATTACGTCAACACGGACAATAGCCTGCCGTCCAATCTTTGCTTTCAATGCGCTGGAAGCTTCTTCGCCATACGGTTGACCGGCTTTACTGACATGACCCTTCTTACTAATTTTTTCCGTTTCCGGTGCATCTATACCGTACAGGCGCACCTTGACGAAAGTCCCGCCGGAATTTTTTACGGCACATTTTATGGTATCGCCATCCAGAACGTCAGTCACCATGCAATCAAAAGACCGGATAGGTTCTTTTGCGAAACACGACATTGGAACAAAAATCAGCAACATGAATATAAGTAGTATCGGTCTCATATAAAATTATCCTTCTATTAGAAAAGGTCGGTTGACGGAAGCAAATATTCGACTAATTCCGGGTACATGATTTCAAGGATAGAGTTATAACTTCTATCCTGACCGTCGTCACGTCCTTCTTTTTCAGCCGATTTGTATCCACTCCAGAAATCCTTCACCTTTTGTCTTAATTTGTCGCTTAACTCTTCGCTTTTGAAGTCAGGGCGGAGTTTTTTCACCGCCATTATGAAGAGATAGCCAAATTCGGAGTAATTTTGAATTATCTGATTTGTGTATTGCTTGATGTTGTCATAGGAGTTGAACATGTTGCCAGTTACGCCATGTTTCAGAAAGTTGATGGCGTCAACGATATTGATGAAGCCCCTTGTGAACTCATTCGGCATAGGAAGTTCAGGACGCAAATCACCAAACTTCCGTATAAACTTTGCGTCGATGGCATTTCTTTCGTGATAGTCGATTGTTCTTCTTTCGGCACCCAATAAATAGCTGGTGAATTCAGGAACCAGCACAGACTTTTGCAGTTCCTCTCTGGCAGCATCAGAATCGAAGAAAAATGGTTTGTAATAACCTTCATTCAAAGACAAGTCCGAGAACGGAAGGATACAGCGCACCCATTCATTCTTAATCCGGCCATCTTCCATGACGGGATTTACATAATTGCATTCAATGTATAAATCCTTATTTTGTTCCGACAGCCGCATGGTCTCATCGGATATGACAAAGGCGTTTGTCTTGTTCAGCCAAAAAATATCCCGTTCGCTTAAATCGGTATTGTTTGGGTCAAAATCGTCGAATAGCCAGCAGATAAAGGTTTTCTCGTCGTGATAGAATTGTTCCCGACCGCTGATGACTTCAACAAAGGTCGGATTCAGTTGCAGTTCGAATACTAACCGCTTCCCATTATAGGTGCAGGATACGTCGGGCTGACGCCAGAGCATCCTGTCACGCAACGAAGTGATACGCTTTTCAATGTTGGTTTTTGCGAAATCACCGTTGCTTTCAAGAGATTTAAGGAAATTGCCCAGCCAGGATTTAAGCCTTTTGTGCTGGTCGCTTTCCTTGGCACCGTTATACATAAGTTGCAACAGCTTCTCACGAGTAAGGTTCTCGCCATCCTTGATGGGGCAATCACCCCGATTTGCAAAATGCTTGAAGTGATAAACTTTGGAATCAGCGGCACCGGAACCGGAGAGAAAGACCCTCTGGTCGCAGACTGGGCAAGCATAGTTCAGAATCTTGTCCTTGCCCAATTGAAGCGTCCTGAGTTCATGCTTCTGCTGTTCAGTCATTTGTCGCAACAAACTACCCGCCAGAGAGACTTTTCCCGTGCGAATATCTACGACACTATAAACTCTCAATTTTCTAATTTTTTCACTCATATGACATAGCACCGCGACGGATTTCCGAATACCCTTTGAATACATTTCCCACACATGCTATAAATGTTAGAATCTAACACAGGTGCATCTTTCAAAAAAAGCCCAAACCCAAAAATGACAAAAAAGACAGCAAATCAAAGCAGTAGACCGGACTTTCTGGAGTTTTTCGCGGGTAGCGGTTTGGTCACTCACGCCATGAAATCATATTTCAAGGCTGTCTGGGCAAACGACAACAGCGAAAAGAAAGCCGATGTCTATCATGCCAACCACGGGAAAGGACATTTCCACCTCGGCTCTATTGACGATGTGAAAGGTGATACCTTGCCACGCGCTACTTTGTCATGGGCCAGCTTCCCTTGTCAGGATTTATCTCTGGCCGGCATGACAGCAGGCATTCATGCAAAGCGCTCCGGGCTGGTGTGGCAATGGCTACGGATTATGGAAGAAATGCCTTCCTGTCCGCCGTTGCTTGTTGCCGAAAATGTTACAGGGCTTGTATCTCACAGCAAGGGTGAACATTACCGCCATTTGCATGAAGCATTGCGTTCCCGAGGTTATAAGGTCGGCGCAGTTGTTCTGAACGCCGTCCATTGGGTTCCGCAATCCAGGCAACGAGTCTTCGTTATTGCCGTCAGAAACGATATAGAAATTCCGGCTGAACTGCAGTCGGATTCACCAACATGGATGCACCCGGATATGATGGTGAATGCGGCCAAAGGTCTTGAAGATTGGGTATGGTGGAACCTACCTGAACCGTCACCACGGAAGCAAGGCTTATCCGACATTGTAGAATGGGACGCTCCATGCGACCCGGCGGATAAGGCAAAGCGGAACATCAGCCTGATTTCCGAACGGCATATGAAAGAACTGACCCGTAGTGGCGTCCAGGTTGCACCGGGATATAAACGCATACGCAACAAACAACAGTATCTTGAAATCCGCTTTGACAACGTGGCCGGTTGCTTGAGAACGCCCATTGGAGGCAGTAGTCGACAAGTCCTTGTGTTGAACAAGAATGGCAAGCTTGCGACCAGATTGCTTACCGTCCGGGAAACAGCACGACTGATGGGCGCACCGGAGACATACAAGCTTCCCGGCACCTACAACGACGGATACAAAGCAATGGGTGATGCCGTTGCGGTTCCTGTCGCCAGGTATCTGGCAAAACATCTATTATCCCCATTAGCGAAGGCAATTAAATAATGACCGAACTTGAAAAGCGGCTTTCCGCTTACCAGAAAGAAAAGAAACTGACCAGTAAAGGTAAGCTTGCCGCCATCCTGTTCGTATCGCGTTTAGCAAAGAAAGAAGGTTTGCCGTTGGATGCATCCGTTCTGGTGACTGACCAGAAAGGGCAGGTTCTTGGACTTGGCAAATCAGCGGTTCAGAACGTATTGAAGGATTATGGCATTACCCGCGTGCTTGCTGAAGAAGGCGGACGAACCAGCCGGGGAAGCCTCGGCAACATGCAAGAATATGTTGCCTTCCTGAACGACCTTCACGCCGAAGGAATCGCCGACCCGGTCGCAACAGAAAAATGGTGGGTTGACCGTGTAAATGATTACTTCACCGCACAACCGTTTACCTTGAAATACGATACCAGTAAATCATTACGATCAATAGTGCGAGACTTGCTTGCACAAGCCTTTAAGCGCCAGAAAGAAAATCCAGGCACCATGTACGCCGGTGCGGTGCTTCAACACCTTGTAGGTGCAAAGCTGTCGCTTATCCTGCCGGAAGGGACGCTCCGTAACCACGGATTTTCCGTATCGGATGCAATGACAGGAAGAGCTGGCGACTTCAATATTGATGAAGTAAGTATTCACGTTACTACCGCACCAGGCGAAGCATTGATGCGGAAGTGCGAAGCGAACCTGAATGCCGGCGCACGTCCGATAATCATTACGACGCACGAAAGCATGGCTGGCGCAGAATCACTTGCCACTATTCAAGGAATTGCCGGACGGATTGACATTCTGGAAGCGGAACAGTTTCTCGCCACCAATGTCTATGAGATGAGTTTGTTCAAGACTGCGGATAGAAAAATCACGGTTGAGCGGATTATTGAACGATACAACGAAGTCGTTGAAGAATGCGAAACTGACCCCAGCTTAAAGGTGAATGTCGGCTGACACAAGCCACTCCTCCGCTTGGTCGATGGACGCACTTATCTTCTTCGTGGTCAATGTGCATTCCCATACGACCAGAACCCGCCAACCTAACGACCGCAATGCTTCATGATTGCGTTTGTCGTTTGCCATGTTCCGTTCAAATTTAGCTTTCCAGTAATCGACATTTGATGACGGTATCCGAAATCGGGGACAATCGTGTCCGTGCCAGAAACAGCCGTTCACGAATATGACGGATTTATACTGTGGGAATACCAGGTCAGGTTTCCCAGGTAGTTTTCCGTGAAGCAGGTAGCGGAATCCGCGTGCAAACAGCCCCTTCCTGAACTTCAATTCCGGCGAGGTATTCTTGCTTTTGACGCGGGACATGATATTACTGCGGGTTTGTTGGTCTACGGTATCCATAGTTATTACAATATCAGATTGTTATGAATTCAGGAGGTTTTATGCCACGTATGCTTAAAATGGAAATTGGGATTTTGAACATCAAGACGCATCCGCATGAACCCAAAAAGTATGCAAATCTGTTCACAGACTTATTCAAGATAGAGGAACCGGTAAAGATTCATGGCACCGTCTGGGGACTTCCGAGGTTCATTACCGCAATAACTGCCGATAAGCCAGAAGAAGGGTTGATGGGGACGTTCTACAAGTTCACCCAGATAAACCCAAACGACCCCTGGCTGGATTTGAAAAAGCGTGAAACCATCCTCAATGCGGAAGGCGAAGCAATTCCGCAGGTAGAAAGCTTCAAAAAACCAAATGCCAAAGAAATTGAATTCGCATTCTATCCAGACGGGCATCTGTTTTTCTTCAACAACAAAATGATGTCGCCCGGATATGCCCAGAAAATGATTCAGAACCTTTGTGAACGGCAGGAAATCAAAAGGGCTTACGGCACGGTTGATGTTGAAATCGTTTCCAGCAGTGAAGCTATTGAAAAAATATTGAAGATACCTACACTGACAAAGCTGTACATTACATTTTCAAGACCAAATGCAGACGTATTAAACGGTCGGAAACGCAAGCTCCTTGAAAAAATGGAAAATGAGAATGTTCGTAGACTCAATCAGGAAATGATTTCTGAAAAAGGAGAAGGGATTATCCCGGATGAAGACACCCAAGCGCTTATGGCCTTGGCTACAACAAACGGCAGGGTCTTTGCGGTAGGCTATGACGGTGAAACAAGGGTTGAAGAGTCCACAGACCCTTACCCGGAAGTAATCAGGGAAACATATGACCCTGAGAAAACAACTTTCCTTCGTGCACTGGTCAATTATTCATCTGACGCATTAAGCAGGTTTGTAGCAAGGGGATAAAATGTCCTTCCTGCAACGTTGTAAAAATGTCTACTTTGAAATTACGGGACCATATAAAGACCTATAACAAAGCGTCAAATTATATTGGCACTCGTATGGGAAATTAAATAGTT
>JACMKU010000158.1 GCA_014379965.1 Chitinophagaceae bacterium | reverse complement strand
CATCGGTGATTCGTCGGGAGTAAGCAGAATATTGTCGCTGTTGAAAGTCTTAAAAGCACCTGTCCATTTATCTTTCGATAGATCGGGTTCCTGGCCCCACAGTTCGACGGCTGCCTTGTTATACGATTTAAGATGTCCATCCATACCGCATGAATAAACGGCAGCAGGTAATAGCTCAAGCATTTGCCTGTTGCGTTTTTCGCTCTTTGCAAGATCTTGCGTGAACTGCTGGAGCCCTTTCTTCATTTGTAAAATGGCGTTTCCTAGTTCGTCATTTGTGCTACGCGGTTTCACCTCTACCGCGAAATCGCCTCTTCCAATGGCATCTGCTGCCTGGGCCAGCACTTTATTATTTTGATCGATCTTCCGGATAGATCGGGCCAATACGCCGATTACGTCATTCGTAACTCCATTAATATGCACGCCGGGTTCACCCCGGCTGATCTTCTCGGCATCTCTCTTAAGCTTCAATAGGGAATCATTTATACTGTAGATAGTATAAGCTATTATTGCAATGACGAGTATCAGCGCTATTGCAAGCAAGGCAAGGGAGGTGTCCTTTGCACGTTGCACGTCCGTATAAATCTCGTTGACTTTCTGACTGACGTCCTGGAGTATACCATGCTGGAGCTGTCTTAATTGTTCGATCGCTGCGTCACTGACAGATTTCCAGTTAGCGGCGGTATAGGTGCTATCGATGACGAAGGTTCTAAAGACCGTATCCAGGTAAGTCACCGTTTCTTTCAAGGCACCACTTTCCCGAATGTCTTTATACGATCTTATAACAATAGGTCTTGCCTTAACGAAAAATTCCTTTTCGTAGCTATTGAAGACCTGGTAAGTGCCAATAGAGCCGACCAGTGTCTCAACTACATAGGCTCGAGTATACAGCGCCGTATAGATATTTGTAGACGTTATGCCGAGGTACGTGATGATTTCAGACAACAGCTTCTGGCTGTTGATGTCGTGGCTAGCTTCAGGCACGTAGATGCTTGCGCCTATCGGAACCGGGTTGAGTGTATTAAGACGGAAAATGATCGTCGTATAATAATGCACTACCTGGTTAGGAGCATACTTTCCGCTATCGATGCTGTTTCGCACGGTGTCGAGGTTGCCAAGAAATGTATAATCAGTAAAATTGGAAAGGAAGGGATAATTCTGTAGTCGCCGAATTAAAGAATCGGTTTGGCGACGTTCCGCCACCATTTCTGGTTGACCCGTTTTCTTCAATGCGTATTCGTAGGTCTTATTACGTTCGCCCTGCAACCGATCGATGAGATTAGTCATGTCGGCAGACTGATGTATGCGATCTACATAGCTTCGAAGGAGGTTGGCCTTCTTAGTTCTTTCCGATAATAACTGGATCGATATATATATGACGAAGACCAGGGGTATAAGCCCCGTTAGAATTAATTTAGCAGGTAGCGGTATCCGTGTGAAAAGTTTTTTCATATTCTCCTGGCATCGCCAGGCTGAGATATTTATTTAAAAAAGAATCCGCAGTTTGTATTTGCAATACGACGACAAACTGGTTGAAAAAAACAGTCCCGGAGGCTAAGGTACAATTCCTAATAGGTGGAGAAGCAGTAAGTTAATGTTTTTTTAAAAACGATTATTATTACCCCTCAAGCAGCGGGTCAGGACACCCTTTTATATCCTATCTTCGCCGCCTCAAAAGTTCTTGGAATGATTAGCAGAAGAAATATCAGGGTTAAGGTAATGCAGACGCTGTACACTTTGGCCTCGCGTGAAACTGAGACGAAATCTCCCGACCCTCAAAAATTGTTACAACAGCACTTCGACCAGGTCCGCTCCTTGTTTATCTATCTTATCTATTTCCTGACTGAAGTCACACGGTATGCCGAGACCAGCTCCCACCAACGTGCCAGTAAGCACCTCCCGAGCTCCGAGGATTTAAACGTAAATACGAAAATATCGGGAAACGAGGTTTTGTGGAAGATGTTGGAAGATACCGCCCTTCGTGAGCAGTTTACTTCGGAGAAACCTCAACATCTAATTAACCAGGAACTCGTTCGTAAGATCTACCTCGAGCTCACTGAGACGACCGAATACAAGAACTATATCGCAAAGGCCTCCAGATCGCCACAGGAAGAGAAGAAGATCATTGAATTCATACTTAACGATAAGATGCTTGCCAACGAAATTTTCGTTTCACATATTGAGGAAAATTTCTTTAACTGGGATGATGATGGCGAAATGATCATCCAGCTAATGGTTGGGTATATGCAGAAACCCGGTAGCGTCAATTTCAAACAATTGCTTACGCCGGACAAACAGGTCTTTGCCAAGGACCTTCTTAAGGCGGTTTTGGAGAAGGATGAATACCTCCAGGGCCTCATTATCCCGAAGCTAAAAAACTGGGATCCCGAACGCATTGCGCTTCTCGACATGATACTGATGAAAATGGGTGTGAGTGAGTTCCTTTATTTCGAGACTATACCCCCTAAGGTGACCATCAATGAGTACATTGACCTGGCCAAGGATTATAGCACCCAGCAGAGTGGTCAATTCGTGAATGGCATACTTGACAATATTCACAAAGAACTTGTGCAGCAGGGCAAAATGCAGAAAGTAGATTACAAAAAGGCCTGAGTAGCAAGTTATGTGCATAACCTGCAAAAGCCACATGGTGGGTAAAATTAGAAACCTTGCCGCTTTCTCGTACATTTGCACATCCAAAAAACGATAGTAAATGAAGAACATTTTTTTATTACTGGCGATTGTGGCATGCCTGGTTGCCTGCGGAACCGCCGAGGAGAAGGAGACTGGGAAAATTCTTACTGAAGAAGAAAAAAAACAGGCCGGCAAGGACACTTCCAATTTTACTACAGTGGCCTGGCTCGATTCTACCTATACCAACCTTGGCAAAGTAAAGGAAGGTCGCGTTGTAGAAGTCGGTTTCAGATTCAGGAACACCGGTGATAAGAATCTCATCATCGCCAATGTTCAACCCGGTTGTGGGTGCACTACCCCGGAAAAACCAGAGAAACCATATGCTCCCGGCGATGAAGGTGTCATCAAAGTTAAATTCGACAGCAAAGGACAGCACAAGGGAGAACACATCAAGAACGTGATGGTAACAGCCAACACTGTTCCATCGCAACAAGTACAGCTTTTATTCAGAGTAGAGATCATAGATTAAATTTATAAAAATCAACAGAATGAATTATTTCAGCCTATTATTACAAGCCACTGCAAAACCTCAACCTAGCGGACCATTCGGGAGCATGACCACGTTAATCTTCCTGGGTGGAATGATCCTGGTATTCTGGCTCTTCTTCATCCGTCCACAAGCTAAGAGAGCGAAAACGCAGAAGAAATTCATCGAGGATTTGCAGAAAGGCGATAAGATCGTAACGATCGCAGGCATCCATGGCACTATCAATAAAGTAAACGAAGATGGCACACTCAATATAGAGATCAGCCCGGGCAGCTACCTTAAGATCGAGAAGAGCGCCATCAGCATGGACTGGACTGCGCAGCTCAACAAAGGTGGAGTAGCTACAGACAAGAAATAGCTGTTTCTGATACAGGGGATTGGGAATTAGTAATTGGAAAAGGCCATGCCAGGTTCCCGATTACAAATTCCCAATTCCTTTTTTAAATGTGCTTCAAAATAAAACAGAGATGTTACGAGTAGGCATCACCGGTGGGATAGGCAGCGGTAAGAGCACTGTGGCCAGGATCTTCGAGGTCTTTGGAATTCCTGTCTATTATGCCGACGAGGCGGCGAGACGATTGATGAACACCGACAAAGGCTTGCGCGACATACTCGTTCATCACTTCGGTGAAGAGACCTATGTGAAAGAAGAACTCAACAGAGCCTACTTATCATCCATTGTATTTAGTAATCCTGAGAAACTTGCACTACTGAACTCCCTCACTCACCCTGCCACTATCGACGACGCCGATCGTTGGATGAAAGAACAATCTTCTGCGTATGTCATAAAAGAAGCTGCGCTATTGTACGAGACAGACGCCCACAAGCACCTCGATCATATCATTGGCGTTTCGGCCCCTTTGGCGCTTCGTATTCAGCGGGTAATGGAAAGGGATAATATTACAGAAGAAGAGGTACTCAAACGAATGAACCGACAGATGGCCGAGGAAGAGAAGATGAAATTATGCGATAGTATAATCATCAATGACGAAAAAGAACTTCTTATCCCTCAGGCACTTCGTCTTCATCGAAGGTTTTCTGAAATGTAAAATGCAAAATCTAGAATGTAAAATGTAAAAGGTGATCAGTCGTTCAAGCTGTATACTTTTTACATTTTACATTCTAGATTTTGCATTTTACATTTATTGCAGCTTACTCAACGCACCAGCAATTCTCCGGAAGCCTTCTTCGATTTTTTCCATGCTGTTGGCAAATGAGAAACGTACGCACCTTGGCTCGCCGAATGCGTCACCCATTACGGAAGACACGTGCGCGGTATTTAGCAGGTACATGCAGAAGTCTCCGGCATTATTGATTTTAGTAGTTCCGTCGGTCTTGCCGAAGTAATGGCTGACATCGGGAAAGATATAGAAGGCCCCATCCGGTTCGGAGCATTCGATTCCTGGAATTTCCTGAACCAGTTCTAATACTCTCTTTCTCCTTCTAGTAAACTCCTTGACCATGTCCATCGATGGGCGAAGGTCTGAAGTGAGTGCTGCCACTGCTGCTTTCTGCGCAATGGAGTTGGGGCCACTGGTAAACTGGCCTTGTAGTTTCTCACAAGCCTTGGCGATGGCTGCGCTTCCCGCGATGTAACCAAGGCGCCAGCCAGTCATAGCGAAACCTTTACTCAACCCATTTACAATGATCACTCGCTCTTTGATATCTGGGAAACTGGCAATGCTCTCATGTTTCCCTACGAAGTTGATGTATTCATAGATCTCATCTGAAATGATATGTATACCGGGGTGCTTTTTGAAAACGTTTGCGAGTGCTTCCAGTTCTTCAATGCTATAAACCGCGCCGCTGGGATTGCAGGGAGATGAGAAAAGAAATACGCGAGTCCTATCGGTAATAGCAGCTTCTAATTCGGCTGCATTGATCTTGAATCCGCTTTCGGTAGTGGTGTGAATCTCGACCACTTTTCCCCGCGATATCTTGACAAGCTCACTATACGTCACCCAATATGGCGTAGGGATTATAACTTCATCGCCTTCGTCGACCAATGCGAGGATAGCATTGGCGAGACTCTGCTTCGCACCGGTAGAGGCGACGATGCACTCTGGTCTATAATCGAGGTTGTTGTCGCGTTTAAGTTTCGTACATATCGCCTCGCGTAGATCGAGAAAGCCCGGGACAGGAGTATAATGGCTCCAGTTGTCGTGGATCGCCTGTATAGCGGCTTCCTTGATATGATCTGGTGTGTCGAAGTCGGGTTCACCAAGGCTGAGGTCGATGACATCAATGCCTTTGGCCCTCAGTTCGCGACCTAGTTTAGCCATTTTTAGTGTTTCAGGCTCACTGAAACGCTCCAAGAGAGAAGATAGCTCCATGTTGATTTTTTGGTGTTAGATGGCGAAGCAGGCGTGCAAATTTAGGGATTTGGGTGATTGGTTGGTTGGTTGATTAGGTTGATTAATTTGATTAGGTTGATTAGGTTGCTTGATTGATTTGGGTAGCACTTCTTAAGGTTTGCCTATTGCCTCTTGCCTCTTGCCTATTGCCTATTGCCTATTGCCTCTTGCCTCTTGCCTCTTGCCTATTGCCTCTTGCCTTCTTTCTCGTCAACTCATACTCATAAATCACCTGCCCAAGGTGTTTGAAAAATGGATATCCTACAGAATCATATTCATACTTATCATCATTATATATTCCATCCGAATTGCAGGATATCACCGCGCTAACCATGAACTCAATTCCACTATCGTGATCGATTATGTAGGATGCGTCTAACAGAAACCCGTACGCCGTACCCGTCTTATTGAAAGTTCTCAATCCCTTTCTCATACTTACAGAGTCATTACCATACATAAAATATTTCACGTAATTATCACGATACCCGGACGCATTGTAAAGCGGGGATTTCGATTCACCAGGTAGCATTGACATATACTGCCGGAGAAATACGTAATCCGACTCCGAGAGTTTGAAACGTTGCCCAGGAGGTACGTCATCAGGGAACATCACACTCCTGATCATATGGTGCAGGTCTGGCAACGGCAACCTATTCTTCTTCGAAAAATCGAAAGGCTCATTGACCAAGACATTTCCACGCATGAAACCGGTCCCCAACTTCGTATTCCGTAGGGAATAAACCATGCCACTCACTTGCGCTGGTTTCTCATACAACAGCTTGCCCGTACTATCGTAGAACTTTACCGGGTTGGTATGGCGATGTTGCTGTTCCGTCAGGCTAACACTCAACCGATGTAGGATCTGTGCCTCTTTATAGCCCATTCGATGCAGCTGATCATTAATATATTCCTGGCCGAGGAACTCATACAGCCTGTTGAACGCATCATTATCACTGACGAGGAGTATCTTCTTTATATAATGTGCGATGCTTGGCTTACCCTCCGACGCAGTGGAGTCAACCGAGGCCCCGGGCATTTCTTCGTCGATCGCATCAGTCAGCATGGTGCTGTTCATGTCAAGGCCAGCGACATTCAACTCACGAAGTCGCTGCAAGGCCAGTACGGCGATGGGAAACTTTACGGTAGAAGCCGGGTAGAAATATTGATCATTTGCAACATTAAAATAATAGTCGATGAATTGAGCACTACCGGTAGAGGTTCGATCTATCTGCGTATAGATGATTTGAATATTGCGATCTTTCTTCGAGCGAAGCAGGCTGTCGAAATATTGCGGGTGACTTTCTAGTAAGGAAACGAGTTTGTTACTTCTAGCCGCCTGGCTCGTTATTGCTTTGTTGCCAAGAGGCGAGCAATGCGTCGATAACATGATGACGGGGATAATGGTTATAAAAAAACTTATTTTCATATACCGGTTCATCCGGTAAATTAGGAATAAATCTCGCATGAACATCTGGATTAAAACCATTGTTACGGCCACCATCATTGCAGCGCTGGTATGGCTGCTGAATGATGAGATCATTCCGCGATCGACAAACGCTGGCCGTTATGCGGCACATTTTATTGTGGAGGTATCACAGGCTTCAGCGGCAAATAACCGGAGCGGAAACGATGTGTTGGGAGAATTGCCCGCTATCATCAAGCAGCGAATTACAGAACTCGGATATCCATCTATCGTTCGGACAATTGGTCGCACACGAGTGGAGGTTGTTGTGGAAGAGGTACGCGATACGGCCGAACTTCAGCGTGTCATACTGCGTAACAACAAGATTGAATTCATGGAGGTATATACACTTGATGAGTTACCCGGATTTTTTAACACAGCGGATCAGGTCGCCGATAAGTTATTTTCCGATGTCGGAGAAGGACCAGGCATCTATTCCATCATTTCGCCGCTAGTCTCCTCCGAGTCCAAAGGTGGTCCTGTATACCCCGCCGCGATTGGCGCCCTCAACAAGAAAGACACGGCGGTGCTATCGCGAATCCTTTGCCAACCCGCACTTAAGAGTACATTGCCAGCGGATCTGCAATTCCATTATGGCATACTCACCGACGATAACATCTTACTTAACACTCCCGACGACCTCTATCTCTACGCCACACGGAAACGGCACGAGCAGCCCGATCTTGGCAATGGCGATATCCAAAACGCACGCGCCACGCTTGACTTTGAGAACGATCAACCCATGCTCGTTTGCAATTTCAACTCCGCCGGTGCTGAAAAGCTCCTGCTATTGACTCAACAGAATATCAACCGCTACCTCGCGGTGTTGCTCGATGGCACTGTCCTGGTTGCACCACGTATCTACCGACCAAACAGTACGGGAAGAACAAGATTGCGTACCAGATTTACGACAAACGAGGCCGGCCTACTGGCCAGCCAACTCAGGTCCGGTCTGCTACCCGTGGACCTGGCAATCGTAACCAGGGAAATAAGTGGCGGCAGGCGAAGCCATCGGATGGGGAAGGTAGTGTTGCCGCTCATAGCATTTCTGGTAACCGGACTTCTCTCCTTTTTTATTTTCAAACGCTTGAAAAACAGCTAAAAATTGGCCCGGGAGTCATTTTTGGAGGGCGGAAATCCTATTTAAACTTATGCCTGAAAACCCTATCTTTGCCGTCCTTTAAAAAATCTGTAAAGTCTTGCCCCTGCCCAGCTGCGCAAAGAGTAAGACTCAACTCGTAAATCCTAACAACGTATGCAACTGAAAGGTTTGGTTCGCTTTTTCACAATCCTGCTTATTGTCTATTCCGTTTACCAACTTTCCTTTACCTGGTTTGTGCGCGGCCATGAAAAGAAGATGGAAGCTAAGGCCCAGAATTTTGTCAGAGTAAATAACCCCACTCCCCAGCAAAAGTTTCCAAACAATAAAGATTCCCAGGAAATCTACCAGGAATCACTAGACAAAGTCTACCAGGAAAGATTGAAAAGATTGCTCGACAGTACCAAAGACGTAACTGTTAGTTACGGTATAACAGGCGCTATCAGTTATCAGAAAGCGAAGGAAGAAGAGTTGAACCTCGGTCTCGATCTTCAAGGTGGAATGAACGTGACGATGGAAGTTGAAATGACGGGTTTGCTGAAGAACCTTGCAAACAACTCCAAGGATCCTACGTTCCTCAAAGCTATCGACCAGGCTGACAAGCGTAAAGCGAATAGCGATGCGAACTTCGTCAATCTCTTTGCCGATGAATACGAGAAACTTAATCCAAATGGAAGGCTTGCTTCACTGTTTGCAACAGGAAGTCTGGCGAAAATAAACCTGCAATCCAGTAATGCGCAGGTAAAAACATATTTGAATGAACAGGCCCGCGAGGCATTCCAGAGTACATACAAAATCCTGACGAGGCGTATCGATCAGTTCGGTGTTGCGCAGCCAAACATCAATCCTGATGAAAGCCGTGGCATCATCACCATCGAACTCCCAGGTATACAGGATAAGGAAAGAGTAAGAAAACTACTCCAGTCTTCCGCCAACCTGCAGTTCTGGGAAGCATACAAACTCGAAGAACTTGCCCAGGGATTACAACAGGCCGATGCCATCTTTGATAACTTCATAAAAGGGGTGAGTCCAGATACCACTAAGGTTGATACATCAATAGCAACCACTGTTGTTGATACTACTGGTGATAATCCATTTGGTGGCACCGCCACCGCAGATACGAGTAAGAAAGCCGACACTGGTCTTGCCAAAGGTCTTGGAACTGGTACCGGCAACAATGACCAAAAGCGTTCGCTTTTCGAATATCTAAGACCAGACCAGAGAAATAACTCAATCGTCGGTTATGTCGAATTAAAGGATACCGGAAGTGTAAAGCAATATGTGAATGCTCCCGAGCTTAAAAAATTCTTCCCTCCGGATGTATGGTTCGTATACGGCATGTCCGAGCGTACGAATAAGAAGATATTTCCATTATATGCTATCAAGACCAATGGTCGTGAGGCTCCGCCAATCGAAGGCGATGTAGTGAAGACAGCGGCGCAGGACTTTGATCAGTCGAAAGGTGGTCAACCCGTGGTGTCGATGGAAATGACAACGATCGGCGCGAAGAAATGGGGCGACATCACAGAAAGAAGCGCTAAGAATCGTACACCCATCGCGATCGTTTTGGATGGTGTGGTTTATTCGGCACCAATCGCAGAAGGAAGGTTGGGCGATCGTTCACAGATCACGGGTAACTTTACTGTTGAAGAGGCACAGGATCTCGCAAACATTCTCAAGATCGGTAAGTTGTCTGCACCTGCGAAGATCGTACAGGAACAGCAGGTTGGACCTACTCTTGGAAAACAGGCAATTGAAGCCGGCATGCTGGCCTTCGGTATATCTTTCCTCGTGATCTTCCTGTTGATGTTGGTTTATTATAATACATCAGGTTGGGTAGCCAACATCGCTTTGATATTAAATCTCCTCTTCACGATCGGTGTATTGGCAGGACTAGGTGCTACGTTGACAGCTCCGGGTATTGCCGGTCTGGTATTGACCATCGGTATGGCTGTCGATACGAACGTGATCATATATGAACGGATAAAGGAGGAACTAACGAAAGGAAAGGGATACATCCCTGCCATCAACGAGGGTTACCGGCGATCGTTGCCACCCGTACTCGATGGTCACGTGACGACCCTCCTGACCGCAATCATTCTGTTCTATTTCGGTCTTGGCCCGGTGAAAGGCTTCGCGACTACTCAGATACTCGGTATCATCCTTTCATTATTCTGCGGTATCCTGGTTAGCCGTTGGATCACAGATTGGTTCACTAGCAAGAAGCGTCACCTTGAGTATTTCACTCCTTTGTCACGTAAGCTGTTCCAGCACGCAAACTTCAAGTTCATTGAGTTTCGTAAGATAGCATACATCATTTCGTTTATTGTTTTAGGACTTGGCATCGCCACTTACTTCAATGGCTTCGATTATGGAGTTGAGTTCGAAGGTGGACGAAGCTATACCGTACGGTTCGACAAGAAGGTTGACGTGGAAAAATCCGCGAAGACCTACAGAAGACCTTCGAGGGTGAAAACTCCACGATCAAGACTGTTGGCGATGCAGCTACACTTGAAATCACAACGCCTTATCTAATCAAGGATAGCAGGCCGGTGGTAGATTCCCTGGTGGAGACAAAACTGTATGAAGGATTGAAAGCATACTTGCCGACTGCACATACGTTCGAGAAATTTGACAACGCGGACAGCGGCATTGGAAAGATCGCTTCGAAGAAAGTATTGCCGACAATTTCGGATGACTTGAAGAAAGGGGCCATTAAGGCGACCGTCTTTGCCATCTTCGTGATATTCCTCTATATCTTCATACGATTCCGTGACTGGAGATATTCACTCGGTACAATCGTGGCATTGTTGCACGACGTATTGGTGACGTTAATAGTGTTCTCCTTTGCTCGCGAGATCGTTCCATTCCCGTTGGAGATCGACCAGCACTTCATTGCGGCACTATTGACCGTAATTGGTTTCTCGATGAATGATACCGTGATCGTATTCGACCGTATTCGTGAGTACAACAAGCTCATGCCGAACGCGACTACTCCAGAAATCATCAATAGAGCAATCAATGATACGTTAAGCCGAACCATCATGACATCAGTGACGGTGTTCCTGACGATCCTCATCCTGTTCCTTGTGGGTGGTGAGGTTACAAGAGGTTTCGCTTTCGCAATGTTGATCGGTGTAATTACTGGTATTTATTCATCTGTGTTCGTGGCTGCTCCCATCCTCGTGGATCTTGGTAAACAGAAACTAGGCGTCGGCAGGCCAGCAACCACAACTAAGACTGTTACTCCAATAAAGACAGCTCCTGTTAAGTCTTAATAATTAATTCATAAAATGAAAACCCGCCCCTTATCAGGCGGGTTTTTTATTCCAATAACTTTTGGCGAAGGTCTTAAGCTATTTTGTAAAGGCTTACAATCTCTCTTTATCCACTTCAGAAAATCTATGTGAAAACCTTTGTACCTATGTGCCTATGTGGTTCACAGGTGATGGAGCTAAAATCAGGATAGAATATAGAGACATCTTTAAAGATCTTTTTGAACCACATAGACACATAGGTACATAGGAATTCACATAGATCTATTTCTGTCTTACCAAACACACCCGCCCTCAAATCGTTTTATCCTTGCTTTCCGCACATGTTTCAGTATTTTTATCGAAACCGGTTGCCACACTAATGGATTTTTCTGCAGAAAATATGATGTTGGCAGGTTCGATACTGCTGATCGCAAGCATTATCGCTAATAAAGCTTCTTTTAAATTAGGTATTCCCACGCTCATTCTTTTCCTCGCCATCGGAATGCTGGCTGGCTCTGAAGGAATTGGTAAGATATATTTCAACGACCCGCACCTCGCCGAGATCCTTGGTGTGCTTGCACTCAACTTCATTCTTTTTTCAGGAGGCCTCGACACCAAGTGGGAAAGTGTAAAGCCAGTTGTTTGGAAAGGGGTCGCACTTTCTACGATAGGCGTGTTATTAACTGCGACGGTAGTTGGATTGTTCGCTTACTATATACTTGACTTCACCATTCTCGAAGGACTGTTGCTCGGGTCGATCGTTTCCGCTACGGACGCCGCCGCCGTCTTCTCGATATTACGCACAAAAAATATTGCGTTGAAGGGGAGTCTTCGGCACGTGTTGGAGTTAGAGAGTGGAAGTAATGACCCCATGGCGTATATCCTTACCATCAGCCTCACCTACCTGGTAACGCATAACGATGCTTCGATCACCATGCTGATCCTGCGCTTCGTGCAACAGATGGTGATTGGTGGCCTCGCGGGAATATTATTAGGAAAGGGGATCGTTTTCGTGATCAACAAGATTAAACTGGATATTGATGGACTATACCCAGTACTTGTGATGGCACTCATTTTTTTCACCTATTCCTTCACCGATGTCATCGGTGGCAATGGGTTCCTTGCAGTTTATCTCGCTGCCATGGTGATGGGAAGCAGCAATTTTATCCATAAAAAAAGTATCATTCGCTTTTACGATGGGCAGGCATGGCTGATGCAGATTGTAATGTTCCTTACGCTTGGATTGTTGGTCTTCCCATCTAAGATCTTGCCGATCATCGGGCCCGGTCTCCTTATCTCTGCAGTGCTCATTTTCGTTGCACGCCCAATTGCCGTATTCCTCAGCCTGAGTTTTTTCAAAATGCGGTCGCGTGATAAACTTTTCATCTCCTGGGTCGGTCTTCGTGGGGCGGTACCGATCGTATTCGCTACCTATCCACTTATTGCCGGGATTGACAAAGCAGGTGTGATCTTCAACCTGGTTTTCTTCATTTCGGTAACATCTGTCATGCTCCAAGGGTCAATGTTACACTGGGTAGCCGATTGGCTAAGGGTGACAGTACCGAAGAAGGCCAAACGAATCACCGCTCTCGATCATGAACTCTACGATACGATTCAATCGGAGTTCGTGGAGGTAATCCTCCCGGGAAATAGTATCGCAGTCGGAAAAGCTATTGTAAAACTGAGACTACCGAAGCCTGCGCTAATAGTGTTAATCGTGAGGGACGGGAAATACATTCAACCAAATGGGTCTACCATTCTGGAGGAAGGAGATAAGCTTCTAATGCTGGCGAATAATAAAGAATTGCTCAATGATATTTACCAGACGTTGGGGGTGTAGGTTGGCAATGGACAACAGGCAATAGACAATAGGCAATAGACAACAGGCAATAGGCAATAGACAACAGGCAATAGACAAAGGGCAATAGACAATAGGCTATAGGCTATAGGCAATAGGCAATAGGCAAGTAGCAAGGTTAAACTGCAAACGATGTCCCACAGCCGCAGGTGGTACTTGCGTTGGGATTCCTGAAGACAAACCCACGATTATTTAATCCATCTTGCCAATCGACCTGCATGCCGAACAAATACATCTCGTGAGATTTATTCATGATGCAGGGAATTCCTTCAATAGTAAACTGAGCGTCGCTTTCCTGTAGATGGTCGAAACCGAGGATATAAGTCATGCCCGAACATCCTCCGCCTTTTACACCAACTCTTAATGCCTGGGTTGCATCGAATCCTTCTTCACTCATGAGGCGCCTCACCTGCTTCACGGCACCCGGGGACAGGGTGACCGGCGTTGTAGTTGTTTCCATTTCTCAAAAATACGAAAAAACTGCATGGTGAGCAGTGAATGGTGAGTAGTGAATAGTGAGTGGCCTCCTAAAACTCGGATTTTCTGAACCCGTTCGAAACTTCTAGTCATTTACAATAATCGGACTCCACTCACTACTCACCACTCACCATTCACTACTCACCATTCACTATTCTGCGGCTCGCTGTAATGCCCTACTTTTGACAACAAATAAGTTACAATGGAAATGACTATGGTTTCGTTGATCGTCTCGTTACTGGCCTTGTTGATAGCCCTCGGCACTTTTTATTTTTGGAACCAGGACCGTAAGAAGCCAAAAGCCACGGATAATTCATTCACTACGCGTCCGCTACAACTACAGGCTTACGAGCGACTCGTGATGTTGGCAGAAAGAATAGCCGTTCCAAACCTTATCTCAAGGTTGAATGTCTCCGGCGCAGCTGCGAGGGAAATGCATGTATTGCTGATTGAATCGATAAAACAGGAATATGAATACAATGCTACCCAACAGATATATGTCAGCCCGGTGGCATGGGCTGCAGTCAGGAATCTCAAGGACCAAAACATGCTCATCATAAACCAGGTGGCGGCTACGCTCCCTCCCGAGTCCACCAGCAACGACCTCAACCGGAGATTACTCGAGTTCGCCATTTCAGACAAGAAAGGTGAACTACATACTGTAGTGCTTGAGGCGCTAAATTACGAGGCGAAAAAGCTGATGAAATGATGCAATAATTGCGAGCCAAGCAACCGAGCAACCATGGAAGTAATGACTGACGAAAAAAAGAAATATACAGACTCCGGGATCGAGATCAAGCCTGTCTATGACAAGTCCGACTTGTCAGGAACTGACGATTCACTACCTGGTAGCTTCCCATTTACAAGAGGCATCCAGGCCGATATGTATCGCGGCCGCCAATGGACCATGCGGCAATACGCGGGCTTTTCGACAGCGGAAGAAAGTAATAAGCGATATCATTATTTATTATCGCAAGGAGTAATGGGCCTTAGCGTTGCCTTCGACCTTCCCACACAGATCGGTTATGATAGCGATCACGCCATGGCAGAAGGTGAGGTAGGCAAAGTGGGTGTAGCTATCGACAGCATCCAGGACATGGAGACATTATTCAATGGCATAAAACTTCAAGACGTTTCGACGTCGATGACTATCAACGCCACGGGGTTTATACTGCTCGCGTTTTATACGGCGATGGCAAAGAAACAGGGATCCGATCTCACTAAAATTACGGGCACTATACAAAATGATATTCTGAAAGAATATGCGGCGCGCGGCACCTATATCTATCCTCCCGCTCCTTCCATGCGTATCATCACTGATATATTTGAATGGTGCGCGTCAGAGTTACCTAAATGGAATACAATTTCGATTTCCGGCTATCATATCCGTGAGGCCGGTAGTACTGCCGTACAGGAGATCGCATTCACCCTCAGCAATGGCAAAGCTTACGTGCAGGCGGCCCTGGAGAGGGGACTCGACATCAATGTATTCGGCAAGCGGCTCTCTTTCTTCTTCAACGCACACAACAACCTGTTTGAAGAGGTAGCCAAGTTTCGCGCGGCTCGACGCATGTGGGCCGCCATCATGAAAGAACTTGGTGCGACAGATCCGAAAGCGATGATGTTACGTTTTCATACGCAGACCGGTGGCAGTACACTAACAGCGCAACAGCCACTTAATAATATTTCGCGTGTCACTATTCAGACGCTGGCAGCCGTACTCGGTGGCACGCAGTCGCTACACACTAACGGCTATGACGAGGCACTGAGCCTGCCAACGGAGGAGGCCGCACGCATCGCTCTGCGCACGCAACAAATCGCGGCCTATGAAAGTGGCGTGGCCGACACAGCCGATCCACTCGCAGGTTCCTATTTCGTGGAAGCACTAACGCGGGAAGTGGAAGAAGCCGCATGGAAGGTGATTCAGAAAATAGATGCTATGGGAGGAAGCGTCTCAGCGATCGAGCAAGGCTACATCCAGGATGAGATAGCCAGGAGCGCGTATGAATACCAGCGACAGATTGAAAATGGTAGCAAAGTAATAGTGGGTCTAAATAAATTCCAGGTCAGCGACGATCAACCCATCCCAGGTTTTAAAATTGACGATTCTATACGGCACATACAGGCAGAAAAACTCAAGACCCTTCGCAACAACCGCAATCCCGCGAAAGTCGACAACATATTACAACAACTCAATGATCGCGCATCAAACGGCGGCAACATAATGCAGATCGTTGTAGAGGCTGCCGAACATCATTGCACTCTCGGAGAGATCGCCGATACGCTGAGAGAAGTGTTTGGCGAGCATAAATAACCAATATGCTGCGTGCAACACTATCTGCTACGACAAAGGATCTTCAGGAGATCATCGATTTGCAGGAAGCTAATCTTCTTGATAATCTCCCCGCAGGTGAATCGGAATCGCAAGGATTCGTTACCCTACATCATGATATGGAAACCCTCGAACAGATGCACGAGCAGGCTCCTCATGTTATCATAAAGGAAAAAAACAAAGTCGTAGGCTACGCCCTCACCATGGTACCGGAATGCCGATGGCTTATTCCCGAACTTGAACCGATGTTTGTGCTCATAGATAGTCTGAAATGGAAACAGGAACCAATCAGCGAACTGGGTTTCTATGTGATGGGACAGATTTGCATAGAAGCGACGTGGCGCGGCAAAGGATTGTTCGACCTGTTATATAAGCACCATAAGAAAGTTTTCAGTTCACGTTTTCCGCTTCTCATTACCGAAGTTTCTACCAGCAATCCGAGGTCCCTTCGCGCTCACGAGAGAGTCGGGTTCAAACCCATTCATACCCACCGCGACAACCTTGATGAATGGCGGGTGATCGGATGGGACTGGCGGTAATATTCCTTAATTTCATTGATAATCTATCGTCATGCGAATCTCCAGTTGTATTCTCTCCCTGTTTTTCCTCCTTAATAAAATCCCGGCATTCAGTCAATCCCCAAAGTTCATAACCGACAGCCTCGATAATTATATCGAACGCGGCATGCAGCAATGGCAAATCCCTGGTCTTTCCATTGCTATTGTGAAGAATGGAAGCATCGTGGCAATGAAGGGATATGGTGTCCGGGAAATTGGTAAGGTTGATAAGGTTGATGAGAATACACTGTTCATCATCGCATCCAATACTAAATTATTTACGGGTACGGCACTGGCCAAACTCGATTACGAGAAGAAGCTTTCGTTGGGCGACAGGGTGACCAAGCACATTCCATGGTTTAAATTATATGATTCCGTCTCCACGCAATTATCTTCCGTGAGGGATATGCTTAGTCATCGCATCGGGACAAAAACCTTCCAGGGCGATTTTACCTTCTGGGATTCTGACCTGCCAAAGGATTCCATCATTTGGAAGATGCGTTACCTGAAACCGACAGGCGAATTCCGGCAAGACTATGGTTATTGCAATTCTTGCTTCGTCGTGGCGGGTGAAGTTTTAGCAAGGGTAACAGGACAAACCTGGGAGAGCTATGTTAACCAAAACATTGTCGTGCCACTGGGTATGACTAACACTTATATGAACACCGCAGGTCTGGGCCAACGAAGCAATGTCGCCACTCCGCATACGAATCAATACAGCCAGCTAACAAAGGTAGCATTCGATGAAGTCGATAACATGGGACCAGCCACAAGCATGGTAAGCAATGCCAAAGACATGAGCAAATGGCTGACGCTTCAATTGGATAGCGGTAAGTATAACGGCACAGAAATTTTGCCGTGGCAGGTATTGCAAAAAACAAGAGATGCAAACATCATCACTGCCAGCAGGAAGTCGGCGACATTCCCTACTCATTTCCGGGCCTATGGACTCGGAGTCTTCATGACTGACTACGCAGGGAGGCAGGTGTATTGGCATACGGGTGGCGCATTCGGTCACGTCACTAATGTTTGCTTCGTACCGGAGGAGAAACTCGGTATCGTAATTCTCACAAACAATGATAACCAGAAT
>JACMKU010000157.1 GCA_014379965.1 Chitinophagaceae bacterium | reverse complement strand
TAAAAAGGAAATGGAGTTCACCTGGTTTCCCCAGAATGATGACCTCCAGGCGCAAATAAAAAGCAGGGATGAGATGACTGAACTCATCCGATTTGCTAATGACTACTACACGCTTGAAAAAAGGTCGGATACTGTTGTATTGAACGTACTTCGGTTCGGGCAAATCACGGGGTGGCACGACCCTCATCAACAATTTTGTTTCTATTATTATCTCGACAGCCCTGGCGCGAATGATATAGTGGCGCAACGGGGAAGGTTTGCAAACTGGAATAAACCCACGATCCGGTCTTTCCTCAGACGTATACGGGGAAACTAGTTACTCGCGTTGCTTATAATAGAAAGTGGAAGCAAACAACATGGCTCTCAGGAGATTGAAAGAAGTCCATTGCATTAATTGCCTGAGCGAAATAAGGGAAGTTGTGTAGGTCTTCTCGTTTATATGAATACAATCTTTGGCAATGATCTTCTCAAGCTCTTCCTTCATTTGCTTGCAAAATTGGCGGTCCTTCACGTCCAGGTTAGCCTCTATACTCGCATACGCGCTCAGGTCATTGACGTTATAAGACCCCACCGTGAAGAGGTCCTCGTCTGCTATTCCCATTTTTGCATGCAAAACGGTAGGCTGGTATTCGTACACCTGGATCTTATTCCGGAGCATCCAGCGGTAGAGATAACGCTCCGCATGTTTGGCGATCTTCACATCCGAGAGACCCGCAACTATCACACGGATCTTGACGCCTCGTCGGAGCGCTCTTTTAATAGCCATTCGGAAGAGTACTCCGGGAAGAAAGTAGCTCGACATGATGGTAACTGAATCCTTTGCATGCAATAACAGTTCGAGATAGGTTTTCCATATCTCGTTTTTTCTTTTGACCCAATCGTTTCTGCGAACTCTTACAAATGTTTCCTTGAGATCGGATAGTTTCTTAAGACGCTCGGTCATTTCGGGCGACAACTTAAACCGGCGCGAAGGCTTTTTTTCCCAAAGGGCCCAACAGGTCTTGTAGAGTTGCACGGAAACCTCACCTTCTGTGTAAAGACCGAGATCAAACCAGGCCTTTTCATCAGGCATATCATTATAGCGATCGGTAATATTTCTTCCACCTACCATGCCGCAGAGGCCATCTGTCACCAAGATCTTATGGTGGAGTCGACGTCCGAAGTAAAAACTATTGCTGCTGAGAATGGGTTCAAAAAACCGGAATTGTACACCGGCGTTCTGCATGTTCTGAATAAACTCTTCAGGGAGATCCTTTGAAGCGAAGCCATCGGCAAGCACATATACTTTGAGGCCTCGTTTTGCAGCGGCTATCAATGCGTCTGCAACCTCAGTACCTGTTTTATCACAATCGAAGATGTAAGTTTGAAGATGTACCGATTCTTTAGCGCAATCGATCATTTCTTTGAATGCTTTGAAGAATGCGGCGCCGCCAAATACTAATTTTATTTTGTTATGCCGGGTGTAGCCTTTCATGGTTTCTTCTCGGTTTCATCTTTCTTTTTCTCCGGGGCTGTATTTCCACTCATAACCCTGGCGATGTCGGAACCGAGTTCACTTAGCATTTCAGGAATGCCACTGCCAGTAAGCTCCAGCATATTTTCAATCTGTACCACTCCTGGCACCGTGGCTGCAATTGATTCTACCCGGTGAATATCCTCCTTATGAGGCACGACGCCAGAAAGGGTAACAACACCTTGATGAGATTCTATATGAATTCCTTTTATGTCCCATTTGTGTATAGCGGTTAACTTTTCACAAATCGAGTCTTCGATTTTTAAGTCCCCTGGCAGTTTATTGAGTCGTTCGATGCTCATGATGCAAAATTAGTGAATTGACCCTATCGTCTGTTGATTAGTTGCTTGGTTGCGCGGCTGAAGGCCCCAGCTACTGACCAATCCGGTCACGAAAAAGCCTATTTTAAAAACCGTCTCACTGTTCAAGCGCACAGACCGGAATTTTAAAATAGACTCTTTCTTGCTACTAATCAGAAATAAGTTTCGATTAGAACCCGTTACCGTTAGTAGGTGTAGGGGTAGTTTTCTTGCCGAACAAGTTACCAAGACCACCAAGATTCTTATCCAGGAAATCCTTACCTCTTGTTCTAATTGTATTCTTCTGGTCGGGAGTCATTTTTGAATACTTATACGCACCAAATGCTGCAGCGGCTGCTAATAGCATACCTAATTTTCCTCTTTGCATAACCTTAATTTTTAATTTATTTAATCGGTTTGTCGTAGTAAGTATCAAAATATCATGCCGCAATTTTTATTGCCATTAAAACTGTTCATCCGACCTCATATTGTTGAAGATGTGAGGATTTTTTTTCCTTTACTCATTATTATTGACGATAACATAAGGTAGTTGTGCGGCATGGTTTGTGGACGTGTATGCGTAAATACAAATATGGCAAAGCAGGCACAAAGTTCAAGCAGTAAGGCACAACGCGGCGGTGATACCAGTAGGAGTTCCAGCCAGGGCCGCAAAGCCTCTTCCGGTGGAAGCGCAACTCGCAGAGGTAATCCACAAATCGATGAGGCTACAAAAGCACCGACGGCTGGGGCGAAGAAGGCAAGGAAATAATGCGGGCAAGCGTATCAAGTGAGTGGTCAGTTGTGAGTGGTCAGTTCTGAAGGTGGTTTCATCTTTCTCTTCGTACTGACCACTGACTACTGACCACTGACTAGGAATGCTCCAGGTTAAACAGCTTGAAGGTTTCCTTCGCTATGATTTTGCAATTTTCAGAAAGCTCATCGAGCGTGCAACTGATCATTTCAATATTGAATGGAAGATTCTTCCTCATCTCAATAAATTCAAAACTCAGGGGTGCTGCATTATCGATAGCCGCACTTCCCTTTAATTTATCGAAGACAGCAGTAGCCAGGTCTTTCCTTTTTCCGAGAAAAAATTTACCAAAAGGTTCAAACCCGTCTGCCGTTCTCAGGTTCAGCACAATATGAAATGTCGTCTCCTTCATAGTGATGTACAGGCAAAAAAGATGCCTGTCAAGGTAAGATACGCATTATCAATTAGACGACTGGGCGAAGGATGCTTGAGATGGTAATGGATTTAGGTTGGTGGTGCAGGAGGGAAAGACGAATAGGCCGAAAGTCCGTAATTCCGAAAGACCTGTCATTAATGAGAATGTTCCCTTCTTCTATAGAATAAAAGAATTTATGAAGCAGTTGAACCTCTTCCGGACTTCCGGTCTTACGATCTTATTTAGGCGATTAAAGGATAATGGTTACTGTGCCTTTATTGAAGTTGGCCTTTCCCGTGTGGTCAGTATAGTGTACGACGTATACATATACCCCCACGGGTTGCGCAGTTCCGAGGTATCTTCCATCCCAACTACTTTGTAGTCCCTTCCCTTCAAACACTTTCGCACCTCCACGATTGAAGACCTGTATGCTGATGCCCTTGTAGCCAGATGGTACACTAATGTAGAAACGATCGTTTTTCCCGTCGTTATTAGGCGAGAAGGCGGAGGGAATCAGCACCTGGTTACATCCCCCTCCATTGAGATCGGCCTTTACCAGTATACTCGTGTCTCTGGCACAACCAGCCGCATCTATGATCCTAATGTCATAAGCGCCTTCGCGGAGTCGTTGAAAATGGCCCGTCGTGTTTGAGATTCCCTTATTCAATAATGTATAGGTAAGCGGGAGGCGTAGGGTGGAAGCAGAAATAGTTATAGCACCATCATCGCTACCACAATTGCTAGGTTTCAGAGTTGACATAGCCATGATGCTCACCATTCCCTCGCTACCCGATTCTGTGCTACTTGCAGCATCGAGAATTCGAGCGGGGATCGAAGTGATGCTGCCCGTCAACTTTCGACTTACAAGGTCGATCTCTACCAGATCTGTATTGCTGACATCCGTCGGGTAGAGGCCGTAGTATCGATTGCTGCCGCATGCGACTGGGAAAGACAGCAAACCAATGAACGACGGCGTACTCATATAAAGCTTACTTGCCTGGATATTCTCAGGGTCAATTTCATAGATCCCTTTTTTGGAAGGATCACGCGGATCCCACCCTGCTAGCAGCAATTTTTCCTTGAAGAATATCATGTCCCCCATGCTCCAGAAAGGCAGCATGCCGAGTCCCTGGAGTTGCTTAGTGTAAGGATTAAATCTTGTTAGCGACTCGGTGGCCATGTAGACCATACCGTTTTTGTCGACCGTTAGTGAGTTGTCGGCAAAACCTGAAGTAATAAGCGTTTCGCAACGATCGGGAGACCCGATTTTAAAGCGCTTGAGTGCACCCGACCAGGTATTATAGTATACGGTGTCGTTATGTATCGCAATGCTTAAGATGTCCTTTTCATTACCACAGCCCTCACTTATGAGAACGCGCTGGCCACTGCCCGGTCCGCCCGTCAGTTGAAATATTCCTTCCCTGGTATTCACATAGGCGGATTGCGCCACGGCATTCGCAGTAGTGAAGATCAGGACCAATAGTATGATAACATTCCTTGCAATCATATCCAGGTATTGCCATGTATGGGCAATGTGTTTTATAACCGTACAGCACAATTGGATATTGGAGGTTGTTCAGGAAGGATACGGAAGGTTGGACATGAAAAGTCCAATGAAACAGGCTATTTCTTGAAAGGGGTAAAAACCGGTGCGACTGAAGGTTGAGATTCGGGAAGTCCCGGAAAAAGAAAACATTCAGGCATACGTGCGAAGAGGGTCCTAAAAAAGGTTTTTATCAGTTTCATGGGGTAGATTTTAGCCGAGCACAAAATACAATCGCCATCCGGGATGTGCAATGTTTACGATTGGTTTTTTGAAAGAAATACGATCGGCTATTCGTAGTTATACGATTTTCAGGCAGATTGGCTGGCATAATGTCAAATAGAATTGTCGAACTTGGATTTATGTCTCACCAAGGTCTCGACAAGAAATTTCGCCGCGCCGTTCGTGGCAATGCCACAAAGGTCACAACCCTGGCAAATGATATCTCCCTTGACTTTGATGTCGAGACGATTCACAAGTTTCGGACAACTGTAAAGCAACTCCGTGCATTATTGCGATGGCAGGGATTGGCGAAGGACGTGTTCACTCTACCGTTTAAAAAGGTCTACCGGGCGGCTGGGCGAATACGCGACGCGCAGGTGTTACTCGCAAAGACAGAGACCATGATCGATACTCCAGTCGGTCTAAATGATTGGCTAGTTACACAGATTAAAGCAGCAGAGAAAACCTGGATCACGATATACGATGCTACATGGGTTGCTCTGTGGTCGGAGGAGCTTCGTGATAAGGAGATCATCATGAGGAATAGGACCACGATGGATCTTTACAATAAACTAGTAAAGAGATTGAGGCAAGCAGCGGATGGTCGAAGGATTACAGATACAGCTCTCCATGATTTGAGGAAGAAGGTGAAGGATGTGTTGATCGTGCTGACCTGGTATAAAAAGCATGGCGGGCGAGACAAGAAACTACGCAGTAAATTGAAGACGCTGGATCAGTTGGCCGAAAAGGCCGGTGAATATATGGATGCATTCTCTGCACTTCGACTTATTAACCTTTATACACGCCAGGAGAAAGATGACCGTGCCGTTCAGCCGGCATATGTGTTGCGAGTGAGTTTGCAGAAGGAGAAACGGCGGCTACGCGTTGAATGGATTGGGCAGGTTCGTGCATTCATAGGTTATGATAACAAGGAGAACATATCGAGGGCACCTTTGAGGCGTGCACGATAGTGTTCAAGTGTTTCCTTTTGTTTTTCCATACTCAATTTTTCAATGACGGGAGCGTAATTGAGGATGTTGAAAATTTTTAACGGGAGGGCATAGCCAAGCAATTGTTTAGACTTCATCCCGTATCCTTCGAGATATTGCCATTGGGCTTCTATAGAAAGATCGTGGAGAGCAATTGATGTGTCCCAAAAGGGGCCAATACTTGAAACGCAATTTTCCCAATCGATGATTGCCAATATTTTTCCATCCTTATCGACCATTGTGTTTTTTAAGCGGATATCTCCGTGATGGAGACAAGGGGACTGTCGCCACTTCCGGATATTGATTAATTCCTTTTTTATCACCCTACTTATTTTTGGCAGTATCATCTTGTGCCGATTGAGTACAGCTAATCTTGCATCCGCATTCAATTCGCATTGCAGGTAATCTTTCCAAGTCTGATTTTTAGACAAGGTATTCTGCGACCAGTCGAAGAGATGGCCGAAGCCTTTTGTAGGAATTGTATGGAGGACAGCTGCATATCTTCCCATTTCGCGAATGATCTGTAAGCGATTCTTATGGTGAGTGGACTCCTCTCCAGTGATCTTGTTGGATATCATGTAGGGAAACGGAATGATATCGTTTCCCACCTCAAGGATTTGGGGAACAGGAATGCCTTTTTCCTTCGCACGTGCAACGGCCCATTGCTCTTTCTGGAAGAAGTGGATCTTCTCAGGAAGATCACTAATTCGAACGACCATTTCGGTCTTTCCTGCGCCGACCGAAAACACGTAATTAGTGAGACCTCCACCCAATGGCGAAATCTTCAATGTCTTCTTTGGAAAATGATGTTTCATCAGCTGTCGGGCCAGCTTGGAGAAATGTGCGATATCTTTTTCGGAACGGCCTTCCATAAATTATTTTGCTACGGCATATTGCATTTCTGCAAACCGGAATAGAAGATCTCCGAATTCGACAAAGTCTCGAAGTCGAAGGGTATTTGATTGTCCTTTGTAGGATAAAGATGGGTTGCCGATATGTACAGATAGACCGACCCCTTTTAGAAACACATCCATATCTGTGTCGCCTGCACCGATAGAACTCGTCAACTTGAATGACAGTTGTTTTGCCATTTGTTCTGCACCAAATAGCTTGTCAACTCCTTTATGTGTGATAAAATTACTTCTCTTGGTGTGCTGATAGGCCATCAACCTGTCAGTTGGTATATCGAGAAGCAAAAGGAACATACAAATTGGATTTGAATGCAACATTTTCTGCAGCTCTTCGATAGTGGTAGAGATTACCTGGGATGCACTTTTATATTTTTCCTGGAAATGAGGTATTCTTTCCGCATCGGGTGTCCAGATTATCTCACCTTTGGTCCAATCTTCCGGGTAGATGAAAAGTATAAAATCCTTGATACTATCATTGACCAACTTTTCAATGCCCACATAAACTGTAGCAACCTCGTCCTTCGTCAGGGGAAATGAAGCAAGCTGCTCGAAAGCGAAATCGTTTTCGTGTTTAGTGATGTATCCCAGCTGACTACCATTTAATAAGATCACGGGAATGGAGCCATTCGACATCAAATACCAGTCGTGTGCAAATGTTCGGATAACAGACAGGGGGAATCGGAGTGTGTTGATGACAATAGGTCGCCCAATATCGTAGAGACGCTTTAGACCAACTTCAACAGATCGATGTATCACCGTTCTTCCTTCGACCTCGTGTACCGCGGTACCGTCGAGATCAGTAATTACTGCGCCCTCAGTACTAAAATTGCTTTTGCCAAAAAAATGTTGCAACTCTGCAACCTGTTCATCAGACAATGTCATTTTCAACATAGGGCAAAAGCTTTGCCAGTATCTGGCCGCAGCCAATATTGAGGGTATTCGGGCTTATAATCTTATCTTCCCCGCCGAATTTCTTACACATGGAAAATGCAAAAGACTTACGCCTCGCGGTTCTAATAGATGCTGATAATGTGCCGGCGAGGCTGGTGACCGGCATTCTCGAAGAGATCGCCAAGTATGGTGTACCTACATTTAAGCGCATATACGCCGATTGGACGAAGCCGCATGTCTCGGGTTGGAAAACGGTACTGTTGGACCACGCCATCACACCTATACAACAGTATAGCTACACGATCGGGAAAAATTCTACCGATTCTGCGCTCATCATCGACGCGATGGATATACTTTATACCGGTCGGGTTGACGGCTTTTGCCTGGTAAGCAGCGATAGCGATTTCACGCGTCTTGCTACGCGGCTGCGGGAAGCCGGGATGAAAGTGTTCGGGATGGGTGAACAAAAGACGCCGTCGGCATTCAGATCTGCCTGCGATAAATTTATTTACATAGAGATCCTCAATCAACAGGAGGCGTCTCCGAAACAGATAAAGCTTGCGGATCTTCGTAAGAAAGAGAAGGTACTTAATAAGCCGGATAAACTACTGGTAAACCTGATCATTGGCAGCGTGAATGATATCGCCGATGAGAACGGATGGGCATTCCTCGGCGAGCTTGGAAACTTGCTTTTGAAAAAACGCCCCGATTTCGATCCAAGAAATTACGGATTCGTAAAACTTCTTCCACTCATCCGCAGCCTTGGTCAATTCGAGATCGATGAACGCGAGGGGGGAAGGAAGAACCTTAAGCATGTTTATGTGAAGGTAAAGGCTGGATAGGGGTGGGAAAAGTTACGGGTTAAGTGTTATGAGTTACGGGTTACTTTAGGTCGATCAATTTTTATCAGAATCGGTAAGTGGATTCAAGGTCATAAAGAACCCTGAAACAAAACAGTCTTCCCAAACTCGTAACCCATAACACTTAACCCTTAACTCGAATGTCCTAAAGTATCATTAAAGTTCAAAACCCTCCCCGTAATAGCGCTACCTTTGATCTTCCACCCTTGAAAATAGGTTACCGCTATGTTTTTACAGATACTTACAGTTGCAGGCCTCGCTACTTTCGAAATTTATGCGGCAATTCCCGCAGGCTTCGCATTCAAATTATCACCCTGGACAATATTTCTTACCACTGTTATTGGTGGGCTTGCGGGCGTATTTGCGGCAGCTTTTCTCGGCGACAAAATTCGAAAATTCTTCGCGCGGAAGAAAAAGGGTGAGGTCAAGCCTCCGAAGCCCAAAACAGGAATAGTGTACCGCATCTGGGAGAAGTACGGAATCATCGGGCTCGGTTTCTTAGGAACAGTAACCGTCGGTGCTCCTTTAAGCATTGCAGTGGGAGTCGGCTTCAAGGCACCTTTGCAGAAACTTATAGTTTGGTGTTGCATTGGTGTAATCGCGCGTTGCGCCTTCTTTACTTCATTAGCATGGTACGGGCTTAAACTCGTGTAGCCAACTCTCCCTTTCACATAATTCGGTTTACTAGCGGATACTTTTTTTCCTACCTTTCATTCAATATCAAATCGCATGAAACTGGTAAGACAAGTATTCTATACGCTCGCCCTGCTCTTCCTATTCTTTTTTGCGGATGCGCAGCAGGTCCCCATGAAATTTGTGCAGGAACTACATTACCTGTTGGCGCTTCCCGAAGGGTATGACGCGGATACGTCACGCAGATGGCCGCTTCTTATTTTTCTCCATGGAAGTGGAGAGAGCGGTACAGATCTTTCCAAGGTCAAAATTCACGGGCCGCCAAAACTCGTTGAAGAGGGAAAGAAGTTTCCTTTCATCGTGGTCTCCCCACAAGCCCCGCCACAAATGGGATGGCAGGAGGAAATCTTATATCAGTTAATCCAGGATATTAAGCGCACTCAACGAGTGGATAAAAGCCGAGTGTACCTCACCGGACTTAGCATGGGTGGATATGGTACATGGGAACTCGCAATGAAACATCCAGAGGAGTTCGCAGCTATCGCTCCTGTATGTGGGGGTGGCGATACTTCGACAGCATGGAAGCTGCGCAATTTGCCGGTCTGGAATTTCCACGGCGCGAAAGACGATGTGGTATTTCCTATTCAAAGTACTAACATGGTGAATGCCGCGCGTCGATATAATCCTGCCGTGAAGTATACCCTGTATCCTGAAGCCAATCACAACAGTTGGGACCTTACTTACGATAACGACAGCCTGTATACTTGGATGTTAGCTCATAAGAAGTTTACTTATACGGAGGCGCCAATTAGCGCTACAGCATTAAAATCATATGTGGGAATTTATGTCGGACCAGATAAAGACACTGTACGTTTGAGTATGGAGAATGGACAGTTGATGGCGAGCCCTGGAAATGAAAAATTCGCACTTAAAGCGGCAGGCAACGACTTATTCTTTTTTCAACCGGACGAACCGCTGGATGTTCGATTTATGAGAACCAAAGGAAGGGTTACATCCTTCTTATTTATGGGCAGGGAGAAAAGACTATTTCGAAAAGTTAAGTAAGGTGAGATGTTTAATGTTTAAGGGTTTAACGATTAACGTTCTTGGAATCGAGAAACTCGCATAAGAAAAGAATGTCCTGATACCAGAACGTTAAACGTTAAACCTTAAACGTTAAACGTCTCAGAGCGTGAATTCTCCAGTTGCGACGCTCTTCGCCCTTGAGAACGCATTTGTCAAATGCTTAGTCCTCTTGTAGGGGGTAGGAGATTCAGAATTGGCCATTCTTCTTTTACGAATATAGTATACCACCACGGCAGCTGCTGTGGTTGCTACCGCTGTCCAGATCATTACTTTCTTTTGCATAGGTTTTTTTTGTTAAGAAACGCAATAGGTATGCCATCTTGATGGAACCGCTAGCAGAAATGAGGGCAACCGGTGGGGATACAGCCTGTTACGAAATCACGTCAATTTATGTTGGTACACCATTTGTATCATACAATCAAAGGATTTCATATGACTAAAAATCTAAAAATAGCGATTGCCGTTGGCCTCGTGGCCGGCGCTGGATTGTATGTAATTCGCAGGATGAATTTTGACCGCAGGCTTAAAAAGGAGGCAGAAGATGGGTATGAAACCGCGGGTGACGTATTGTTTCCGGGCAAAACAGTCCGCAATAGGAATTTGAGATATGGTCCGGTTCTTCCAAAAGAGTGAGGCTTCAATAGTTCTCCATCGTTGTTTCAGTTTGTCAGGGTTAAGCCACTCAAGCAATCATCGTGGCTTCCCTTTAGCAAAAATATCGCCGACCATTTGTGAATCGGCTCAATCACATACTACCTTATAAGGACAATTGTACCCTTTCGCATCTGAGGCTTACCAAAGTAGTCAGTGTAACGTAACATATAAACATATACCGAAGGCGGCTGCCGCGTACCTTCTAAATTGCCATCCCAAGCCACGGATGGCCCCTTCCCATTGTAGATTTTTTGGCCGTATCGATTGAATATGCTCATCTCAATATTGGTGATAAATGCAGACACAGCGGGGCGGAATACGTCATTTTTCCCATCGTCATTTGGAGTAAACGCTGTTGGAATAAACACATCGTTGCACTGCGGTTCGTATACTATTGCCAATGATTGTTTGACGCTATCCACAATGCATTGATCCCTATTCTCAATATGTATGATGAAGTCACCTTCGGTGAGCCCATCTATTGTAGAGTTATTGGACACTCTTCTACCATTGACCAGGATGGAAAAAGGTTGTTCAGTTCCATTAACATTTACACGCAATGTACCATCGGTTACACCCCGGCAGGTCGGGTGTTTGACCTGAATGGCAGTTTGAATTGGGACACGAGGATATGCAGCCACCACAATGAAGCTGTCCCATTGGCAATCGAATCTGTTCCTAACCTCTATTACATAGTTTCCGGGCGGAAGTCCATTATACAACTGTTTTGTACTGAATCCGACGTTATTGACATTATAGGCATAAGGATTATCGAGGCCTGTTGCACTTATTTGTATGATGCCGTTGTCGACGAAACAGCGCTGATCGGTTGCCTGTAGCGTAATTGCCGGTTTCGCATCATTTATATTGGAGACGACAATCGTTGTATCATAGAAGCACTGGCTGCCGCTCTTGACTTGAAGATAGTAGTTGCCCGCTGTAAGCCCTGTGTGTTGCAGCGCCGGCGTAAATCCGCCATTGTTAATGCTGGTCGTTACGCCTAGCACATCAGAATCGACGGATATTTTTACATGTCCGTTGTTGAGATTACAATGTGACTCTTGTATTTCCACATTGTTGACAAATGATCTCGAATCCCATGTCAGCGTCACGGCGGTATCCTTGCTGCAACCTGCAGCATCGGTGATCCGGAAATGTTGCTGACCTGAACTAAGGCCTGTAAATTCTCCAAGACCCTGCGACCGATTGGTGTTTACATGGGTATAGTTAAGGGGACCATAGATAGATATACCAGTAAGTGATACGGACCCATTGTTATTGTCACAGTTGCCTGGGTTGTCAATCACCACGCCTATCGCGGGGTTGAGGCCCGGTGCCAAATTAAAGACCGTGTCCATCGTACAACCCGTAGTGGTATGAAGACGAAGACTATGACTGCCTGGTGCGATGTTGTTGAAAATGCCCGTCTCATTCGTGATAGTGCCATCCAGGGTAAAACTTAAGTCGCCAGGTACCGTGGAGATAGCATTGATGGTAACCGCCCCGGTGGTAAGTGGCGGACAGGGTTGCTGTGGGGTGATGGCCGTAACGATTATACCTGTATTGACTCCGGTTTCAGTAATACTAGCCGCGTCGTAAACGTTGAGTCCTATAGCACAGACTGTACCGACGACGGTCTTTGTGAGAAGATCAAGTTCTACTACATCAGTGCCGCCCGGCGCAGGGGCGAGTCCGAAGTACTTTATGCTATTGCATGATTCAGGTAGCGAGATGAGCCCGAAGAAACGAATATTGTTTGTGTTCATGAAGAGGGTGCTTGCAGCCGGATTTGCAACGTCGATTTCATAAATACCTGGCGGCACTCCTGCAAGAAGTAGCTTATCATTGAAGTAAAACAAATCGCCGGCGCTTCCAAAAGGTAATGTGCCGAGGTTTGTTAGCTGGCTGGTGTAAGGATCGAATCGAATGAGACGATTATCTGTCAAATAAACGATACCATTTTTATCGATCGTCATCGAGTTGCAGGCGCCGACTTGACCAAGAAGCTCACAACTGCCGGGTACTCCAATCTTGAAACGCTTTAACTGGCCGAGGCTGGTATTATAGTAAATAGTATCCTTGAAGACCGCCAGGCTAAGAATTGTACTGGGTTCGGGAAGGCATTCGTTGGCGAGGGGAATATTTGTGCAACTACCGATGCCACCTGTCAGCTCGAAGATTCCCGAAGGCGTATTGACGTAGGCACGCTGTCCTTGCAAGGCTGTGGCCCAGCACATGAAAAAAGTAAAGATCAGGATCAGGGTCCTCGCAAACATGTTAGGTATTCGGTTGACTGTAAATATAAATTGTTTCTAGCAAAGACGGCGGTTTGACAAGGCACGAGAAGGTTTCACGCAAAGACGCTAAGTTTCGCAAAGGCGCAAACAGTTTCTAAATCAGAGTATTCTTAGCGTCTTTGCGAAACTTTGCGGCTTTGCGTGAAACCAAAAGTCAATTATCTTTATTTCTCCATGAAATTCATCTATTTATTCCTTTTAGTTCCGTGTATTGCGCGGGCCCAACCTTCCCAAAAGACTTCTATGAGGTTAGATAAAATCTTTCGGTCGTACTTCCACGATAGTGAACCGGGCGGTGCCGTGTTGATCGCTCGTGATGGCAAGGTTATCTACGAAGGCGCCTTCGGGGTGGCAGATATAGGAATGAAAGCAGCTATTACTCCACAAACATTATTCAATACTGGTTCCATTAGTAAGACGTTCGTTGCGTATGGCATATTGCACCTGGCTGCTCGTAACCGACTTTCGCTGGATGATGAGCTTTACAAGTATTTCCCCGATTTCAGGGATACTGCGATTGCAAGGAAAGTCAAATTGCATCATCTACTCACGCATACCTCGGGACTTCCCGATAGTCGAAAGGTAGGAGAGGAACGAGCGTTCTACCTTGTAGCTAAGGATGCTGAGAATTTCGCTCCCCTGAAGGAAACGACAAATCTTCTATTCGAACCCGGTACGCGCTACAAATATTCGAATCCTGCATTCAATGGACTGGCACTGATCATCGAGATGGTGAGTGGAATGAAATGGCAGAACTACATAAGGGATAGTATTTTCATTCCGGCAGGAATGCTAACCTCAACGATTACAGACGGACCCCATCCCGAGAGTGGGGTGTCGCACGGGTATGTGAAAAACAAAGAAGGCCAGTTCGAAGAGCTAGACTATGGTGAAGAACCGACGTTTGCGGCTGCAGGAAATGGTGGAGTATGGAGTAGTGTGCAGGAGCTTTGGAAGTACGAACAGGCGATACAGAAGAATATCTTTCTTACAGAAGAATGGACGAAAAAATCCAGGACCGTATTTCCTTACCGTGGGTGGATGGATGAGACCCCATCGCGACTTGGGTTAAGTTGGTTTCTTACCAGGGAGCTGAATATGGAGATGAAGGGTCATACAGGTTCGCAAGGTGGGTTCATCAGTGACTATCTGTGGTTGCCTGAGAAGAAACTATTTTACGTGTTGTTGTGTAACATTCCGAGGCCGATCAACGAGATTCGTGCTGCCGTGCTGGAGACGGTGTTGAAATAGATAGTCAGCTTTTGCGGAAATTGAGTTTGTCGAGTACCACGTCGATGACTTTCGAGCTGAAAGGTTTCTTTAGAAAATAGTTGATGCCCTGTTCTTTTGCCTTTTGCTCAATCCATAGAGCGGTATCTCCTGTCATCATGATTATCTTGATCTCCTCGTCCGCATGTTTAATATTTTCAATGAAGTTGATACCAAGCCCTTCAGGGAAACTATTATCGAGAAAAACCACGGTCGGTTTCATGTATGTGAGGTAATCTTCCGCCTCTTGCAGGGTGTGTACCATCAGGACATGGATCTTTCTTCTTTCAAGAATACTTGCAAGGAGTTGACTGAGGTCAACATCATCGTCGATGATCATAGCAGTCTGGATACTTGATCCCATTTTTGAGAGTTTGTTTTTACGTACAAAAACTTAGCCTCATTTTTCTTGCCTTATCCCTGCAAAAGTGAGCATTCCCTTGCTCACCCTAAAGATTATATTCCCCTTAACGATTAAATTCGCCCCTATCGTACCTTTTGTGAAAAATTACGTGGGGAATGTGCGTGGGGTAGGTTGATTGAGTTGATTGGTTGATTAAGTTGATTAGGTTGTCTAAGATGAGGATGGACTCGAATACCTCAATCAACCTATTCAACCCAAACAACTAATTGTTTCCACTTACTCATTACAATTCACCGACAACTGGAACTAGCTATTAAATTCTCCGTTATGCTCCGCACTTATCAATGTATAATCGTAATTATCATCCTCCTGGCTGCCTGTGCACCTTCGACTGATGATAAGCCAAGCCAGCAAAATGAGCAACCTTTTTCCGTGATGGCCTATTATACGGGTGATAGTGCTTTGATCGATAGCTTTCCTGTCGAGAAATTGACGCATATCATTTTCAGTTTTTGCCATCTCAAGGGCAATCGTCTTTCTGTAGACAATGCGCGCGACACTGCAACTATTCATAAACTGGTTTCATTGAAGAAGAACCAGCCATCGTTAAAGATCATTCTTTCGCTGGGAGGATGGGGTGGTTGCGAATTTTGTTCGCCAGTGTTTGCATCAGACTCGGGAAGAAGGGAGTTTGCTTCCTCGGTCAGGGAGATCATGAACTATTTTGATACGGATGGTATCGATCTCGACTGGGAATACCCGGCCATTGAAGGGTACCCTGGCCATGCATATACACCAGGGGATCGGCAGAACTTTACTACACTTGTCAGGACGTTGAGAGATACAGTTGGCTCCGCGATTGAGATCAACTTTGCGGCGGGAGGATTTGATAGCTTCCTTGCCAGGTCAATCGAATGGGACAAGGTGATGCCAATGCTGGACAAGGTAAACCTGATGAGTTATGATCTCGTGAATGGATACAGCAAGATGACGGGGCACCATACGCCTTTGCATATTACCTCACAGCAGAAAGAATCTGCAGATAATGCCATTCGGTATCTCGATTCAATAGGAGTGCCTCTATCAAAGGTGGTGATTGGGGCCGCTTTTTATGCACGGGAATGGGATAATGTGCCAGATACAAACAACGGGTTATACCAACGTGGGAGTTTCCATAATTTCATTCCCTATAACCAATTCGACAGATGGTTTGCCGTGGATAGTGGGTTCGCGTTTTTCAGAGATACCATTGCCATGGCTCCGTATGCATATAGCCCAATGAAAAAGCGATTCGCCACCTTCGACGATCCGCAATCAATCTCGGATAAAACAATCTATGCCCTGCGCAAAGGTCTTGGAGGGATCATGTTCTGGGAGCTAACGCTCGATAAACGGAGAGCGGGACTCGTCGATGCCATCGATGCTGCAATAAAATCGAATAAGCAAACTACAACTTCATCGGCTGCCGCTTCCAGTAAGTGAGCGAACGCCATAACCATTCGAAAGGACCGAACCGGAAATACTTCAACCAGATGGTGGATGCGATCAATTGGAAGATCCATACAGCAAAAACTACATAATAGAGTTGATGAAGTCTTAGTCGGTTGTAATTATCGAAGCCATAGCCGAAGAAGAACCACGTACAAATGATACTTTGAACGAGGTAATTGGTAAATGCCATCTGGCCAACGTTTGCGAGAGCGCGCATGAGCCATGGAACAATTTTACTACGGTAAATGAGCATCAATACACTGGCGTGGCCAATACAAAGGAAAACCCTCCTGAAGTCGTATAGCTGGAAGTGCGGCGCCCTGAACTCATCGACATAACTACCGAAGGAAGTGTTCCAGCCTATTAGTCCGTTGAAGAATGTCCAGCCGAGTGGTATCCCAATGCCATACCCAACGAGTAGGATCATCAGGTAGGTGGAAGTTGAGAATTTGTTCGAGAAGAAACCTAATCCAAGCAGTGCCATACCAATAAACATCATGCATAACATATCCCATAGTCCATGGTACATGTAGTTGACCTCCGCATTCACATTGTGAGGGAGCAGGTGCGTCCACACAGTAGTGTATCCGGAGTGCATTTTCCGAAGATTCCTGTTGACATTGGCGGTATCTGGTTTCTGGTTCTTTTCCATTTCCACCCATTCTGCCCTTGCTCCCTGTTGTTCCGGGGTTAGTTCCTTCTTGGATTTCTCGGCCACAATCGCCTCGGTATATGCTTTTCTTTTGCCTCGCAACTCGTCGTACCAAAATTGTGTTTTCAACATGCCAATACAGATACAGGCAAACCCAATCGCGATCAGCCAAACAGGTTTGATTTTCCTAAAAGAGAATAGCAGCATGCCGCATAATCCATAGAAGAAAAGGATGTCACCGGACCAGAGGAGCACGTATGCATTGAATAATCCAAAGAGTACCAGCCAGAGCAGACGACGGTAGTAATAATCCGCCACCGTTGGCCCAATAGGAGATTCTTTCTTATTCATCATGAACAGGACCATGCCCGCACCAAACAACATTGAAAACAATCCACGCATTGTGCCATCGAAGAATGTGAAGATGACGGCGGCTGTATAGAAATCCTTGCCTTCTCTTGGGCCGGTAATTACCTTTTGAATTTCACTCCAATCGATCCCGAACCCCGGAATGTTCATTAAAAGGATGCCGAGTAACGCGAAGCCACGGACCATATCCACGGTCTTGATGCGGTCGGTAGTCGATACAGGTTTCACCGTCTGATTTGCGGCGATGGATTTATCACCCGGTAGATCCTGCGGTGAAAGAGAAGCGCTGTATTCGTTCATATGCTTATTTGAAAAGTAAATTAATCAGGGATGACAGTACTTGTTGTAGTTATTGGTGTGGTGGGTGGATTTTTCCTGAAAGGCAATTTCTTCTTATAGATAAGATATCGCCATAACCACTCGATGGGGCCCATGTGAAATGCTCTCAACCACAACACGGAGAATACCGTGAGGATAAGCCATATTTCCAGGACCATTAAGTACAACTGCACCTGGGTAAGTCTACCGAAGTAGCCCATTCCATAACCATAGAAGAATAGGGTACATATGATGGTTTGAAGGAAATAATTAGTAAATGCCATACGGCCGACTTTAGCTAATGTATTCCAAACCCTGCTAAGGAAATTTATACGCATTAGGGACATAACGAGGGCGGCGTATCCCAGGGCGAGCAATATCCTCTCAATAGGGTAGAAGAAGTTATAAGGAAGACTGTGTCGATCTATGTACTTGGCATAGTCGGCCACTCTAACGTCAAGGTTGTGGTTACGATACCATCCGAGAAACCATCCGATGAGAATACACGGGATGGCAATGAGCAGGTATCTCTGGGACGGATAACTTCGCCAGAAGAATCCGAAACCAAGCAAAGCCATACCAAGAAGCATTACCGATCCAATGTCCCACAGGCCTGTCTGGTATAGCCAATATGATTCTTTGTATTGACTTCGGCCCAGCAGGTGCGCCCATATTTTTGTGTACTTCGTGGATCGCATTGCCTTATTCTCATTCTTATCTGCTGTTGAATCATACTTGATTCTCTTCGTAGTACCCTCCCAAGCTTCTTTGTCCTTCTTTTGTTCTTTGGTAAGGGTATCCGTCTTTACGGGCTTGACCAGTGAATCCTTTGAAATCTTTACCGTGTCCTTAACATTGAGCCTCGCCAGTGAATCTTTTCTATTAACTCCGAGAACACTATCGCGTTTGAATTTTGCAATGCTGTCCTTCTCAAATTTTTTCTCGACGTCTTTGACGGCAAGAAATTTTTTGTAAGCCTTCTTGTCATCGGAATAGTTCCAATAGATCTTTCCGCAATAAATAAGTGTCGCAATAATTGACGCGATCAAAAGACCCCGCGGCGCTATCCGCCAGAAGCCAAACAGGAGAATCCCAAGTATTGCATAATGAAATAGTATGTCACCGGGCCAGAGAAGCACGATCGCGTTGAAGACGCCGAAGAGGATGAGCCACATGTTCCTTTTAATATATAAGTCGGGGACATACTCCTGGGTTGGATGGTCCTTCTTTGTCATGAAAAGGATTATGCCTGCTCCAAAGACGAGCGCGAACAATGCACGCATTTTTCCTTCGAATACAATGCTGACAAAGGAGAGCAGGTTGTAGTTCCCTCCATGAGTACCTGCCCGGAAGAATGTCTGCTTGTTGGTGGTGAATCCACCGAACTCCCAAATACTAACGATAAGAATTCCCAGGAGTGCGATACCTCTTAATACATCCAGCGAGAAAATACGGGATTCCCTGAGATCGCCAGGCAAAGCGATACCAGTACCCACAGGACCCTGTGTGCCAGGGGAACCCGGAGATGATAATGTCATAATGTGAATAATTTTAGATGGTGGCTACGGAGAGAATTTAAATATACAATTATCTAGGAAAAAACAAAAGAAAGGTTGCCCCGAGGAACAGTGAGTTGTGAATAGTGAATAGTGAGTGATCCCCGATGCTCATACGGGCTATTATGTTCGAAATCGAACGGTGACTCCTGTACTCGGAGACCATTCACCACTCACCATTGACCACTGACCATTGACTACTCACATCTTCGTAGATTCCTTAATTTCACAAATGAACCGGATCAGACCAGATGTCGATGTAGTAAAAGATTTGTTGGAAGCTGTGTTGACGGCTAGGCCCGATTCGACATTTATCCGGAGCCTGTTAGTGCAATATGAGGAAAGGGGTGGGTTAAGCAAGAAACAATTGCAGGGACTATATGACAAGGCCAATAGGATCGATAACATTCCTGTAGGAAAACTCGCGACGCTCGAAGCGATTATATTGAAGAAGCCAACAAGATTTAAGTCCGCCTTGCCTGCGACCGAACAGGAAGTGACGAAGGATCCCCAGGTAGCACTCATGCTTGAATCCATCCTGTCGAAGTATCCACAGCATAAGCGTGTAGTATTCCTTCAATCAAAGTACAATAACAATGAGGCGCTTTCGGCCGCCGAATCGACGGAGCTTAGCAAATTTTACAAGCTCCTGAAATAGGCCATTAGAATAATGAAGCAAATGATTGTTTATATCATGGGAGTATCTGGTTCAGGGAAGTCGACAATCGGAAGTCGTTTGTCAATGGCCACGGGCATTCCTTTCTTTGACGGGGATGACTTTCATTCACAGGCAAACAGGGAGAAAATGCGCTCCGGTCAGCCGCTGACCGATTACGACCGGCAGGATTGGCTGGTTGCGATCAACCAACTTGCAAGAAGGGAAGCATTCGTTAAAGGTGCCATCATCGCCTGCTCGGCACTAAAGGAAAAGTATAGGTCTATTCTTTCCGATAGTTTACCTGTTACTGTTAGGTGGGTCTTTCTGCAAGGAGAGATATCCCTGATACAAAGCAGGATGCAGTCCCGCACTGGTCATTTCATGCCCGAGACACTACTTCAATCACAGTTCGATGCGCTTGAATTGCCGGTCAATGCGATCGTGATCGATATTGGGAGAAGCGCAGAGGAGATTGTGGAGGAGGTGGTGGAGGCAATATTCAATAGGCAATAGGCAATGGGCAATAGGTCATTGCCTATTGCTCATTGCTTATTGTAAATCGGGTTATTTCGCCTTGACGAGTTCCGCGGTCGACAACGTCGCCAGCATCCGTCCCTTTGGTAATTCAGATGAAGAATAGTGGAGGCTGAGTTTGCCGGGGTTTGCCTTCTGAAGGCTAAGGATGTCCTTTACCTTACATGCCATACCAGCATCGGAGATTATTACGCTTGCGGTTGAAACATTTCCGAATTTCCATTCCTTTAGGATCTTGTTCTGTGCATTCCGGATGCTGACGGTACGGTCCTTCCCAACTCGTCCACAATGATGATACTTAATGACAAGGTTGTCGTTGGAATACCGATTGTCTAGTTGGATGTCCTTCACGTCTTTCAATTGTTGGTTAAACTGCTGCAACACCAGCTTATTGTTTAAAAAGATTTCAAAGCCTTCTCCTCCGCCTTTGATACCTGAGAAAGAGGCCATGATTGCAAGGATAACAGCACATGAGAGCGCCGACACGATTTTTGATTTGAACTGTAGCATAGCTTATTTTTTTTAGTGAAAAATGATTGTGATTGTTCCGAGAACAAATAAAGACCATCCCGGAGCCGACAGGAAATTCGTTTGATAAGAGGAGGGTGGGGCTTGACAATAGGCAATAGACAATAGGCAATAGACAATAGGCAATAGACAATAGGCAATAGGCAATAGACAATAGGCAATAGACAATAGGCAATAGGCAATAGACAATAGGCAATAGACAATAGCCAAAGGTGACCTAAACTGGAAAGTCCATTTTTGATAGAAACTACGAATGCAAACCACCAATTGCCTATTGTCTATTGCTCATTGCCTATTGATTTTACGAATTCCGTACTTTAGCCCCATGCGCCCCCGAAAGATTATATTAAGAAGCCTGCTCCTCATTCTGGTAGTTATAATAGTTGGAGGGGTATGGTATGCATGGCGGGCATTCCCTCTTATTAGCGGCTTTGGAGCCAAGAATGTGTGCTCTGCGGTATTCCTGCAGCATAGGGATCCGAAGGCGGTTATCGAAGAGGAGTTAAGTATGTTCCCTCTGTCGCTCGGTTCGTTTACGGTGAATGAAGAAGATTCTTCCGTTACTGGCTCGGTCTGGGGCTTTGCACGCAGGAAGGCGATTTACAGGCATGGACTGGGAAGTACAATCGTGAACGACGTTCCGGAGGATGTGTTGAGGAAGCAGCGATTTGTTCTACCCACCCCAGTAACAAGCAACAGGGACTCTATCCCGTGGCCATCAGGAGATATGTTGTCGGATACATTCCCTTCTTCCATCGACAAACAAGGTATCGACAGGATATTGGGAGAAGCATTGAATGACACCTTCGATGGAAAGCCGGTGCATACCCGTGCGCTGGTGGTACTTTACGATGGCCAATTGATTTCGGAGAAGTATGCACCTGGCTATGATAAAAATACTGTGATGCTCGGCTGGTCGGTATCGAAGAGCCTGATCGGAGCCTTGATAGGTATACTCGTCAAGGAAGGAAAGCTTGATATCAACATGCCGGCACCGGTGCCTGAATGGAAAGGCACGAATAAGGAATCGATCACAGTACGACACCTACTGCAGCAAACAACCGGACTAGATTTCGCGGAAGTGTATTCTAGTCCCAGCGAGGTAACCCGAATGTTATTCAATAAAGGCGACATGGCGGCTTATACTGCAAAGAGACCATTGAAGCACGACCCCGGCACTATGTTCAATTATACAAGTGGGAATAGTAATATTCTTAGTCGTATCATCCGTCATACGGTAGGGGAGAGAGAGTACGCTTCATATCCATATACCGCACTGTTTCGTCGCATAGGCATGAATACTGCGCTCCTGGAGCCCGATGCATCGGGCACTTACATAGGATCATCCTATAGCTATGCCAGTGCGCGCGACTTCGCAAGATTTGGATTGTTGTATTACAACGAGGGTAAATGGAATGGAGAGCAGGTCCTCCCGGAAAAATGGGTGAAGGAATCTATCGAACCCGTGGACGCGGCTCCAAGAAAAAATTATGGCTACCAATTCTGGCTCAATGGAAAGAGTAAGACCGATTCAACGCAGCGATGGTTACCAGACGTGCCCGCCGATATGTTCTTTGCCGACGGCTTCGGTGGTCAGGACATCTATATTATTCCTTCCAAGAAACTCGTCGTGGTGAGATTGGGTTTGAGGGTTATTGATGAGAATGGCTTGTTGCGAGCGATTATTGAGAAAGTTCGTGATTAGTTGATTAGGTTGATTGAGTTGATTGAGTTGATTAAGTTGATGAGACGGACTCGAATTGCCTCAATTAACCCAATCAACTCAATCAACTTATTCAACCAAACATCCTATCTCTTCTCCACCAACCTACTCACCGTCTCTCCCGGGTGCATCAACTTAATGATATACGTTCCTTTCGGAAGTTTTTCAAAGTTGTTGTAGCTGAGAGTATGGGTTCCTGCTGGAAGTCTTCGTTCATCCTGGTAGAGGACGCGGCCACTCATATCGATCAGTTGCATGTTTAGTGTATTGGCATTCTTCAACTGGACTGTCGCAGTAAGAGAACCACTGAATGGATTCGGCTGCACATGCATCACCAGGTCATTCTGTTGGGGCGTGGAAATAGTAATCGTCTTGCTATATTCTTTCTCTCCCGTGACGGAAACGATTTTCAGGCGATAGTAGTACTTCTCAACACGCTGTAGGCCCGCAAGTAAATCCGTAAAGGTATAAAGCTTGACTGATGTGGTATTTAAATTGCCTTCAACGCGACCTACGGCATCAAAGTTTGTTCCATCGATGCTTCTCTCAATTTCAAAATGGCTGTTTTCCTTTTCACCGGCAGTCTTCCAATTAAGTGTGTTGTTTCCATTGTAATGGTATCCTTCGAAACTTATAAGTGATACGGGCAGCAATAGGCCGGATGCGAAAAATGCTGAATAGTCCTCTACCTGTCCGTTGGTAACGTTGTAGCAGGAGTTAACTCCACCCACGCAATCCTTCGCAATGACACGCACTCTCAGGAATTGATTGGTGATCGGCGGACTTGCAATTGTCGTGAATGAGAAAGTATGCGTTCCTATGTAACACATTGGTGAAGAGTAAACGGCTTCGTTTGCATCCGCGAAGTCACCATCATTATTATAGTCAATGAATAATTGTACAACATTCGCCTGGCTGGTAGCACTATTCCCGACCTGCGCAGACACGTTGTAGCTTGTATTTGCAACGAGGCTGGTAATATCAGAACAGGAGAAGTCCATATACTTATTGCCGTCGGTTGCAGAACCGCCGGATACTCGATTGATATTACTAAGTGTAAATGATTTTACGCCGGCGTCCGAAACGACTGCTCCACTGTTTGAACAGGCGGAGACTCCTGCGTCACTTACAAGGAACGCTCTTGTATATGGCGTTCCTGTGCCCATCGCATTTGTAGCTGTCAGCGTTATTGCCTTCACGCCACTTGTAGCATAACTCACCGTTGGATTGCGAGATGTGGAGGTGGCAGGTGTACCTCCGGTCATTGTCCAACTCCAGGATGTAGGTCCCCGCTGTGTATGATCAGTTAGTTGTGATGTTCCCCCTGTACAGATTGCCTCCGGGCGACCGAGGAAGCCCGAGATAGGCACCCCGGCCTGGTCGCAATAACTAAGACACCCTGCAGGCGCCGTTTCAATACCGACGATGTTGTCAAGAGCTGTGATGCTTGCCGCACTCCACGTGGCAGTATTGCCTACGCTCGGCGACATGATGAATCCATTGCCGCCATCGTGGTTACAATCGAAGTTGTGGCCAATTTCGTGCGCTGTCAATACCCGGAGTTGAAACCCTGAACCGGAAGGAATGCTTCCTGCAAAATCTTCCAGTATATGATATCTAAATGGACTACATACTGCGCCGACCCAGGCCAGACCAATGGTTCCAGAACCACCACCAAGACCATCGTTATCGATGTTTCGGGTTGTCCAGAACTGGCCTAGATCGAATGTCGTTCCGAAATTTCCATTATTTCCCCAGAGGGTGAAGTTGTCGAGTACAGTTCCGGAGTTCGTTCCGGCATATGCGGGCGTCAACTGGTCAGTTGCGGCAGTAGTGGAAACATTCTGGGTGACGATGACGAATTCCACGTTATTGGTAAACTGTGCGTTGACATAATCCCAGATCACATTATTCATCACTCCAATATTATGTGTTTGTACAGCACCTGCAGATCCATAACGGATAAACATAGACTCGTCGGAAGCGATCGCCACTTGAGTCTGTACGCAGTTCGTTCCAGCCATTTGTCGTTGCAGGCTATTTCTTCTTTGGTTTGATTCCTGTACCCCGCAAGTAAGAGTAGCGTTGGGTATTACGTCTCTCGTATCATACACGACGAACTGGCCAGTAGGCGCCTGCCTGTCGAGATAGTTTAGTGGTTCGATGAAATATTCGGTGTTGCCTGATCTTATTATTCCATAAAGTACATTGTTATCGATCGTGAGGCTAACTCTACTTCCGGGAACATCAGTCAACTGGCCCCGGTAGGTAATGCAAGACGGCTTAGGGTATTGAGTGCTGCCATTTACACCGTTAACTATAAATGTATAGTCTTTACTGAGGATGTCGTGTTCCGTCAGGGAAAATTTCCAATGAGCGAATCCTGGCAATTGCAATTCAAATTCTGCGGGTTTACCCTTTTTGGATTTAGCGTATTCAGTGATCTCGGCCGAACCAATCGTAAAGACTGAGAACCTGGAGAAATGCGTTCGCATCCCCGGAGTCGTCCGGCTATCAACGGGATTGCCGACAAAAGTTTTCTGTGCTGCGAGTTGCTTTGTTGTGGTGAGGAGTAGCAAAGTGATTGCCACGAAAGACAGGATGGATCTTTGTTTCATAGGATGGTATTGGATACGGTGCACAAAGTATGTAATCCTTATTAAACTTCATAGTACAATGACTGATAAACCTTTGCCCTGTTTTTACAATAAAAAAGCCGCCGGTGCGTTGTGGAGTCACAATTCTCGATAATACATATGCTGAGACACCTACTATTCCTTGCTTCAGTACTTGCGTTTGGTGTAACCAACGCCCAGAAATCATCTCCGGATTCAATTAATTCCCAGCTTGCAAAGGTAAACGTGTTCGTCACCGACATGAAGGGTCAGCCCGCCGGAGGAGAGCAGGTGATTTTCAGGAGCGACCTGACAAATAGGACCGTCGGTGGACGTTCGGACGCCAAGGGCCGATTCAATCTCCAACTACCTGCCGGTGCTACCTACCAGATCAGCTTAAAGAGCCTTACGGATACATCGAAGTATGGAGTAATCACTATCCCGGCACTTCAACCAGATGAATTTTTCACCGAACCATTCACGGTGAATGTGAAGTTTGAACCAGCCAAGACATACACTTTAGATAATGTTCAATTCGATTTCGGTAAGGCCACTTTACGAACCTCGTCGTTCACGGAACTAAACGAGTTGGTGGCGTATCTAAAAAATAAACCTGCCATACGTGTAGAGATCGCGGGACATACGGATAATGTAGGCGCCGAAGCTGAGAATGTTAAGCTTTCTCGTTCCCGCGCAGATGCGATAAGGAGTTATGTAATAAAAAAAGGTATAGCTGCTTCGAGAGTGACAGCGAAAGGATACGGTGCTACGGAGCCCGTAGCCGACAATGGCAGTGATGAGGGACGCCAGATAAATCGGCGGACCGAGGTACGAATCTTATAATGTTCTTGAACCTCGAATAACAATTCTATTACTCACACAGTTTGATTGATTCAGTGCCCTGCGTGCTGAATTGGATTTTGGTCACTTTGTTCGCCTTGCTATAATAGCAGATTAGAATACCATAAGATGTAGTGAACGCATCCCAATTCACATCCTTTATTTTGGGATGTCCCAACCATTTAAATAAAGATGTCCTTGCAGCTCCCATAATTGGAATGCTCAATTTCCCTTTGAATTTCGGTCCGATTTCAACATAGTCCCTGTCCGTATAGAATGAGATATCCCGGTCTTTGAAAAAGACACCAGCTCCGCATTTTGTTGTGCTGCCTTCCGCCTCCGTGTTGGTGAAACAGGGGAGTCTTTCCTTGATTTGGATGACGGAATAGGTTGGTTTCACATCGTTTACTTTTCCATCGAGAAGATCTACTGTGAATGTTGGACAAATGGAGGTGGTCTTGAGTTGTGCAAAACCGCCGAGCCCAATCAATAGCCCAGTGAAGAAAGAGAGCATTTTTTTCATAATAAAGGATTTATTGGTTGATTTACTGGTCTGTTCCCTTGTTGATCTGCAAACTAGCTCCCAATCAACCAGAGAACTACGTCAAGCCGCATCCCTGCAAATTTCCTGCTAGACTAATGGGGAAGGTTGGACAAGGAAGGAATAATTTTATCACACGTGGTTTTCCCATGATCTTTCTCCAATCGATGGGGCCTATTGTACATTTGCACCATGAAGAAACTACTCTTGATCGCTATTCTTCCAACGTCGCTATTGTTGGAATCAAAGGCACAGGTAGCGCGGGATAGTGCATACCTGGTGGCTTTAAACCAACGCATTGACAGCCTCGTGGTAATACGGAATGTGACCGCGCTAGACAGTCTTTACGCTGTGGACTTTGTATTTAGCCATGGTAGCGGCAGGGTAGAAGGCAAGTCCGGCTGGCTGACAACGGTAGGGAGAGCGAATTACCCCCTACGACAACATGATTCAGTGAAGGTAGAACTGCACCCAGGCCTGGCGGTGGTGAAAGGAAAGATGTCCATCCAGAAGATCAACAAGGATAAGACAGATAGGTATCATCTTCGATACATCAGGGTCTATGCGTTGAGAGGTCGCCAATGGCAGCTGGTATCCCATAACACGACCACGGAGTACCACGAACCTTGAGATTTTCACCCGAACTGGGGGCCGTCCGGATATAAATTCATTGAAAATCAAGTCGTCTCATTGAGGACGTTCATGTGCCAAATCGCCCATTTTGAAGTTGGCCTTTTAGCTGTAAATTGTATTGTAAGGCAACCAATTAGCATGACAGATCGATATGATATTGAAACTTTACAGAATTTGCTGTCAGCGGATGAATTGACCTACCACGTCGGTGCCTGCGCCCTCAATAAGAGGGATAGCCAGAAAGTGATTTATAATTCTTTCTACGGTTATGCCATGGCAGTTTGCGACCGCTATACCAATAATCAGGAAGACGCCGTAGAGATATTGAACGATGGGTTTCTCAAGATATTTAGGGAAATACATCATTACCAGCCTGCCTACGCGGACGTGGTTAGTTCATTCAAAGGTTGGTTGCGAAAGATCATGGTCTACACCGCCATTGATCATTTCAGGAAAAACCAAAAGCACAAAGTACTTACTGAGCTGGACAGCATCGTGTACCAGGTGGAATCCGTAAATGAAGACGCCATCGACAAACTCGCACATGAGGAAATCATTCGGGCCATCCAGGAGCTGTCACCCGGTTATCGCACTGTACTAAACCTGTTCATCATTGAAGGATTAAGTCATGAAGAGATATCCAATAAGCTGGGTATTTCCACAGGAACATCGAAATCCAATCTTTCCAAGGCGAGACGACAATTGCAAAAAATACTATTCCGTTATCAACAACCCGAAGAAACTAAAAATGTCATTTGAAGATTTTGATAGTAAACTGAGGCAGGCGGCTGAGCAGCATCATCCCCATTACGACGAGAAGGCATGGTCGAAAATGGAGAAATTACTTAACCGTGAGTTGCCTGAGAAGAAAGACGACAATCGGAAAATATTCCTGTTGTTATTGTTCCTCCTACTTGTTGGCGGAGGACTGTGGTTGACAATAGCACATCCATGGGAAACCAAAACGGGAGGTATTGCCACCAAACAATCCGTGACAAAGGAACAACAACGGAACAGTAACGAATCTCCCGCTTCGGCTATAACCCCGCCATCAAACGATCGTGACGCTACGACTATCCCAGCCGCTCAGGGAAGCGGGAAGGACGATCAGCAGGTAACAACGATCCGTGATAGTCCAAATGCGACAAAACTCCCGACAATAACCGACAACTCAACCAGCACAGCTATCAATGGAAGTGTGCCTACTCAAGCCGATAGCGAAGGGAAAAAGAAAAACATTGCTGTAAATGGAAATCGTGGTGATGCACAGTTTGAGCACAATGTCACCAAGGGGAAAGTGGGATCGAAGCCTAAGTCGACGGACAAAAATTCATCCATCATCGGCAAGGATGATAGTAAGAAAGATATTGCAGGAGATCCTGGCACCACGACCACTAACGCTTCTACTCCTAACCAACAAGAATCTAATAAGGCCAGTATAACTGACAAGACTGTACTGAACAACCCTCCGGCGCAAGGTATTACGAATGCTTCAGATGCGGGGTCTGACAAGCAAGCTTCAGCATCCATGGATGCGATAGCTGACGATAAAAAATCAACCCCTGAAAAAGCAGCAACGAAAGCGAAGGTGAAGAAGCCAAACACATTCTTCTTTTCGCTCTCAATTGGGCCTGATGTAAGTTCAGTTGGGTTTGACAATCCTGGTAAGGTTACGCTATTGAAAGGAGCGGGCTTTGGGTATACTATAAAGGACAGGTGGACAGTCAGGACAGGTTTTTATTCAGTGAGCAAGATATATACTGCATCGCCTGAACAATATAAGCCGACGAATGCGCCGCCGAACCCGTACTTTCTAAAAAGTATCGCAGCGGATTGCGATATATATGAAATTCCATTAAGTCTCTCTTACCAGTGGGGACGTTCGGCGAAACAAAAGACTTTTGTATCGGCAGGCCTTTCCTCTTTTATCATGAAATCTGAGGCATATAAATATAAATATATGTATCCGGGCAGCACAATTCCTAGTTATTATACACACCTTGAGAAGAATCAAAACAAGCACCTCTTCTCTGTGATGTCATTATCGGGCGGCTATCAGCGTCGGATAAACAATACATTCTCTCTTAGCGTTGAACCATACATCAAACTCCCACTTTCTGGTATTGGGTATGGTAAGATTAAGTTGAACAGTGCGGGGGTGATGGTTAGTGTTCAGGCTAGCCCTTTTCGGTAAACTTAAGTTGATTAGGTGGATTAGGTTGATTGAGTTGAATGGGTATTTACGTACTTAATCAACTTAATCAACTTAATCAACTTATTCAACCCAATCAACCCAATCATCTCACTCACCTGCACCCCAACGAAAACCCCCAATGTCAAATCCTGCTATATCCAGCACGCGGTCGACGACCGTTGTTGCTACTTCCTCGATGGTCGTAGGTCGACTATAGAAGGAAGGAGTGGCAGGGCAAATGATGCCGCCAGCCAAGGTGATCGTTTCCATATTGCGGATATGAACGAGGTTGTAAGGGGTTTCCCTGGCCACGCAGATGAGCCTGCGGCGTTCCTTCAGAATGACATCTGCCGCCCGGGTGATAAGATCATTTGATATTCCAGAGGCGATGCGACCAAGCGTGCCCATTGAACAAGGGATGATAATCATGGTATCGTACTTGCCCGAACCAGAGGCGAATGGTGCATGGAAATCATGGCTTGCAAAAAACCGCAAAGAATAGTCGTTGTATGAGTGATTGCCTAACTCGGTTTGCCAAACCTCTTTGGCATTCTCGGTCATGATGACACCCACTTCGCTCCATTGGGATTGAATTGTAACTAGTTTATCGAGTAGCAGTTTTGCGTAAATCGAACCACTGGCTCCGGTGATGGCGATGACAATTTTTTTCATATTATCCTGGAAGGGTGCTCGTGAAGGTAAAAAGAATTTAAACAAACGATTGCAGAGGAATTTTTAGGACTAATTACTTCAGTGTTGAGACATTGAGAATTGATAAATTACTGTCATCGCCGTGTACTTTTTTCAAAATTTCCATACAAAATTTTTGTATTAATTCTTTATTAACGATATTGCTATTGAATTTTCATAGGATAAGGTTTAATGGTTAATGGTTTTTGATTAGGGCCCTCCCGATTTTTTCGGGAGGTTCTTTTTTTAAAACCCACCTAGAAAATGTAAAATATTAAATGTAAAATGTAAAATCTAAAAGGTGACTAGTCTGTTAGGTTGTACAACTTTTACATTTTAGGTTCTACATTTTACATTCTTAGAAAGATTTCTCTCCAACGGTTTCAATTAACCATTCCGTCATTTTTCTCCACAGGTGTAACGAAGTATTATCCTCTGCTCCCTTAATCGAATGATTCTTGTTGGGATAGTAACCACTTTGAAAATCTATATTGTTTCGAACGAGAGCTGACACCATCTGCGTGCTGTTTTGAAAATGAACATTATCATCCCCGGTCCCATGGATCATCAGGAACTTACCTTTTATCAGGTGAGTGAAGTTAATCGGAGAATTTTCATCGT
>JACMKU010000156.1 GCA_014379965.1 Chitinophagaceae bacterium | reverse complement strand
GCCCGCGAATATCTTATACAGCATGGACAACTGGTTTTCCTGTTTGTAAAAATTATTAATTGTCTCGTCCAGGAATTTATATTCGTAAACATTGTCCGGGAAAGTCTTCGTCCATAAGTTCTCAATGAATGCGAGGGTGGATCTTTCCTTTCCGGCAGCTATTTTTATTCCTATTGTCTGATAGACGCGTTTCCAGGTTCCCAATACTACGGGCGCCATCGGTTCCCGAAGAGAATAGGAATTAAAATCTCTCACAACACCAACGATAGAAGCAACTGTTTCCCCTTCCCAAAAGTCAACCTGCTTCCCGATAATTTCTTCAGGATCGGTGATTCCTAGTTTGCGGGCAAATGTCTCGTTGACGACAATCTCGGTAACGGTGTCTGCCGCATTATATGATCTACCAGCAACGAATTGGAGGCCATAGGTCTTGAAATAGTCGATGTCTGCCCATTTAAGATTAGCGCTCCAGTTGGTGTTCTTATCTGAATGATCAAACTTGAAATCGCTTTGCCAGTTTCCATCTGCAGACGGAGTAGCAAAGCTGAAACTTGTACTCTTGATGTCCGGGTTTTGCAAAAGCTGGTTGCGTAGCGCGTCGACCTTTGTCTTACTCACGCTGTCACCGGGAAGGGGTACATTAATAATCGAAGCCTTATCGAAACCAAGCGTGGCCTTTTTAAAATAGTCCATCTGGCTCACTACGATCAAGGTTCCTATGATTAATATGTGTGCGATGGAGAACTGCAGCACTACAAGTACCCGCCTCAACGAAATACCGCCCACAATTCTGGGAGAAAATTTATTCTTCAAAGCGCTGATTGGATTAAATCCCGAAACCACCAATGCTGGATATAACCCGGAAAAGAAGGTCACAACGATCCCCGTTGCCAGCAGGAATAACAATACCTGTGGCTCCTGGAAAAGATCGAAGGACATTTTGACCTCGAGTAATTTGTTCAGGAAGGGCAACACTCCCCACGCAACAAGCGCCGCGGCAAAAAGAGCGGCAAAGGTAATCAAGCCCGTTTCGCTTAGAAATTGAAACGCCAGTTGACGGCGGTTTCCACCCAATACTTTTCTTACACCTACTTCCTTCGACCTATTGACAGCCTGGGCGGTTGCCAAATTGATAAAATTGACGCACGCTATTATTACGAGAAATATCCCGATGAGTACAAGGGCCGTTATCAATGAGCGGCTAAATGTATGTCCGCGAAAATTGCCAAAACGCTCATCATAATGAATCGAGACCAGTGAGTGCGCAATAAACTTATCCTTCAGGTATTCTGCCGGCTTGTGTTTCCTGGCGAATGTCTCCAGGTCCTTATTGAATTTGTCGACCGAATAACTTGCTGGCAACACGACAAATGTATAGTGCTGACTGAAAGTGCTTACCCAATCCTGTAGATTACGGCGTGTATTGGTATTCTTTAGAGACGCGTAAGATATTACTATGGTCAAAGGAAAATCTGTATTTACCGGTGGGTCTTCCAGGATCGCATTGATCTTATACACTTGCTCAGGATTGTTATTCCGCATTATCGTTTTGCCAATGGCCGTCTTCCAGTTGCCAAAATACTTGACCGCGTGACTTTTTGTGATTGCAGCACTGCCCGGCTCAGTAAGCGCTCCCTTGGCGTCTCCTGTTATCCAACCAAAATCAAACATGGTGAAGAACTCAGGCTCGGCGAAGTAAATGGTCTCTGTAAATTTTTTTGGTGCTTCATTGCCTACTGCCTCGACTGTCACCTGGTTCCCGGTAGACCCGAAAATGCTTGCTACTTCTTTAATCTGAGGAAAGTCGATGCGTATTGCCGGTCCTGCTGGAAACACTATACCAGCAGAATGTCCGGCGCCATCTTCCGAATTGAACTGGCTACCCACACGATAGATCGCATCTCTCTTAGCATGGAACTTATCGAAACTCGTTTCAAATCGAATTACCAGAAAGATCAGTAGACATGCAGCGATACCAACGGTCAACCCCAGCACATTTATTAAAGCATATGCCTTGTTACGACGAAGGTTGCGTATAGCAGTCTTCAGATAATTCCTGATCATAATACCGACTTTTAAATTGTAAGAAACAAGATGTGCCGAGCTCCGGCATTCAATGAAAACAATTTTCTTATCTCTGTTCCGGGCATCGTAACTACGGCGTTACTCTGTCCGCAAAGATTTCACGGGGTTGGCAAGCGCAGCCCTGACTGCCTGGAAACTTATTGTCGCCAGTGCGATCAATGCAGCAACAATACCTGCTAGTAAAAATATCCACCATGGGATCGATATCCGATACGCAAAGTCCTGCAACCACGAATTCATCGCCCACCATGCAACGGGAAATGCAATGATGGCAGAAATGATCACGAGCTTCATAAAGTCTTTCGAAAGAAGTGTTACAATAGTACTCACATCTGCACCTAAAACCTTTCGTATTCCAATTTCCTTTACACGCTGCGAGATAGTGAATGCCGACAATCCAAGTAAGCCGAGACAAGCAATGAAAATTGCGATGAAAGCGAAAATGGTAAAGATGTTCTTCTCTCGCTGTTCCGCCTCATAAAGCCTGGTGAAATTGTCATCCATAAACGTATATTGGTAAGGAACTTCCGGCAAGAACTTATGCCATGTCTTCTCGATATGAGCAAGGGCTCCAGTTAAATTGCTACCCGCGATCTTCACGGAAATGTTCCCGAAATTGTTAGCCGAACGAGGTACAAGCAACACGAGAGGAACGATCTTCTGGTGTAGAGACTCGAAGTGGAAGTCATGAAACACACCAATCAATTTTCCTCGCCTGTTTCCATACCCGAAGTCTTTTCCTACTGCATCTTCTGGGCGCTTGAATCCGAGTATTGAGGCGGCAGATTCGTTAATGAGGAATGCCGATGTATCAAGGCTGAAATCCCTTGAGAAAGGTCGTCCTGCTACCATTTTAATTCCGTAAGTAGATGTGAAATCATGATCGGCTGCCACATACTTTATATCGACGTTGGCCGGCGCCAGGGTGTCGCCGTTCTTCATCTGCGAACCCATCGCATCCAGGAGCCTTCCCGTAGGGATGCGGGAAGAGCGACCTACATCTTTCAATGCACTCTCCTGTAGCAGCGCAGTCCGGAATGCATCGTACTGGTCGTTGAGTGCAGAAGTATACGGCAGTGTTACGATGTGCTCGCGATCGAATCCCAGTTCCTTATTCTGCATAAATCGCATTTGCTTAAATACTACTGCGGTGGACACAATTAGTATTATCGAAATGGCGAACTGTGCGGTGACCAATACTTTTCTAAAAGAAATATTGCCGCCTCCTGCCCGGAATAATCCTTTCAATACCATGATGGGTTGAAAAGAGGACATGAAGATGGCTGGGTACAGCCCTGAAAGAATGCCTACAATAAAAGGAATAATGATCAATGGAACCATCACCTGCCATCTCAGCAGCACATCTATCGAAAGCGAAGCACCCGATATCTGGTTGAGCAATGGAATCACTAACCACGTAGTCACAAATGCAAGTATTATTGCCAGCCAGCAAACGAATACAGATTCGGTGAGGAATTGTAGAATGATTGATTTCCTCTCCGCACCTACTACCTTCCTAACCCCGATCTCGCGTGCGCGTAATGCAGACCTTGCCGTCGATAGGTTCATATAATTGATACAGGCGATCAGCAGGATAAAAAGCGCGATGGCGGAAAAAATATATACGCGTTTAATATCTCCGTTCTGCTCGGCCTCGGAATCGAGATGCGAACGAAGGTGAATGTCTGTCAGCCGCTGAAGGAAGAGTTCTGTCGTCTTCGATGGTTTGAAATGCGAACCTTTAGGCATATGTCGGTCGATGAATGCGGGGAACTGCGCTTCCAGCTTCTTTGCGTCATACCCTGGTGTAAGCATAGCGTAAGTAAAGAAAGAATTGTTGCCCCAGTTTGTCCGCAACCTCTCTTCTCCGTATATCGCCGTATCGCGCAGGGTGCTAAACGACAACATCAATTCCGGGTGGAAGTGCGTGTTTGTAGGGAAGGCCTTGTATGTCCCGGTGACTTTGAAATCAAATTGATTGTTCATCCGGATCACCTTGTCGACAGGGTCCGCAGTGCCGAAGTATTTCCGGGCAATCGATTCTTCCAGCATCACAGAGTACGGATCTGTCAAGGCCCTCGAGGGATTGCCTTTGACAACGTCAACCTTAAAGAAGTGAAAGAAGTTTGAATCCGCCCAGTAAGAATTCAGTTCATTGAATATTTTGTCTTCGTACCGGAATGGTACGGTATTATTCTGGAGCGTCCGGGTAAGCTTTTCGATCTCTTTGAAATCATTCACAAGTAATGGACCGAACGGTGGTGAGACGGTATTGAGGTGTAAGCTGGTTACTCCCGTCTCCCCATTCTTGAATAGCCGCGTGACGCGGTAAATCCTATCCGCCTTATCATGATACTTTTCATAACTAAGTTCATGAATGATATACGTAAGGATCAACAAACAACAAGCGAGACCCACCGTGAGACCGAACAGGTTATTGAAGGAAATGAACTTATACTTCAGGAGGTTCCTGACCGCTATCTTGAGGTAGTTGAAAATCATGGCTATACTTTTAGGCTGTTAGCTGGAGGATGGCTGTATTTTCTCAGACCATTATATTTTCCATCACGGTCTGACCATCGAGCATTCTAATGATTCGATGGCTATATCGTGCGTCATGTTCACTGTGTGTCACCATTACAATGGTTGTACCTTGCTCGTTCAGATCGGTGAGCAGTTGCATCACCTCGTTACCATTGCTGGAATCAAGATTACCAGTAGGCTCATCCGCCAGGATCAATTTGGGTTTGTTGACAACGGCTCTGGCTACCGCTACACGTTGTTGCTGACCACCAGATAACTGCTGTGGGTAGTGATTCCTTCTGTGCATGATCTGCATCTTGTCGAGCACCTCTTCCACTCGCTTCTTACGGTCGGCGGCTTTTACTCCAGTATATATCAACGGCAATTCTACATTTTCAAACACAGTCAATTCATCGATCAGGTTAAAACTCTGGAATACGAAGCCAATATTTCGTTTGCGTAAATCCGCTCTCTTACGCTCATTAAACTTCGCCACCTCGATACCATTGAACATGAAACTTCCACTATCCGGATCGTCGAGCAGCCCTACAATATTTAACAAGGTGGATTTACCGCAACCTGAAGGGCCCATCACGGCCACGAACTCTCCTTCTTTTACTTCAAGGGTGAGTTTATTCAGTGCAACCGTTTCTACTTCGTCCGTGCGGTAAACTTTTTCGAGATTGGTGATCTTGATCATGGTGTAATATTTAAAATATTTGCTTTGATTTATAGATTGATGATGAAGCTAATAGGGGATAGATCATAACCCGATCCAGTCGCAGAAGGAACTGTTTTGGTCTTAGGCACAGACGAGCTGGACCTGCAATCGCATTTTCTTCCGCTTTGTTTCGCTGCTGAGAATAGGCTCATGCAGCAGACAACGAGAAGAATGTAACATGTTTTCTGTTTCATGGTTTAGGTTTTATACTAACATTCGAACGCTTCAGTGGTCAGCCTCGCTCTCGCTCTGTTTCTCGCTCCTGGTTCCTGATTCCTGCCTTCGCTACGCTTCGGCAGGCGAAGCCTAATTACTTCTTGAGCACTAACTCCTGCATGCTTCCATAATTCTCATAACTGGAAGTAACCACCTTATCTCCTGGCTTCAGCGTATTGCCAAGCACCTCGTAGTAGTCGGGATTCTGTCTGCCGAGCTGGATGTCTACCTTATAAGCAGTGTTTCCACTTTCACTTACTTTGAACACCCAGTTGCCACCGGTCTGCTGGTAGAATCCTCCCTTCGCGAGAAGTAAAGCCTGTGTTTCATCACTAAGCGCAAGTCGTATCTGCAGCGTTTGACCACGGCGTACTCCCGGAGGTACATCGCCTTCGAATTCCATGTCTACCTGGAAGCGGCCATTCGTGACCTGTGTATACACTTTTTTGATCTTTAACTTATAATCCTTGTTAGCGAAGGTGAATTCGCCGACAAGACCGGTATAGATGCGGGAGATATAATGTTCGTCGATATCTACTCTCACTTTGAAACCACTGAGGACGTCAATCTGTCCAAGTCTCTCACCTTTGTTCTTCGACTGACCCATCTCCGCATCGAGGGATGTCAGCTGGCCATCAACTGGTGAGCGCACAATCAGGTCGCCCACTTTTTTGCGCATAACCTGCAAGGCATTCTGGGTCCGCCCGTAAGATTGCCTCGCCTGGTTAACCTCCTGCCCGGAAGAAATTGAATCCTGGTTAAGGATCTGGCTGGCCAGTTTCTTCTTCTGCAGTTGATATGTATAATTATTCTCCGATTGTTTGAATTCCTGAAGACCGATCACCTTTTGATCGTAGAGGTGTTTGTTGAGTTTGTAAATCCTCTCGGCTTCCTTGAGCGTATTCTCGACATCGGTCATCTGGTTAAGCTTGCTAATAGTGTTCTGCCTTGCCGCATTCTGCGAGATCTGCATTTGCGTGAGCAGGTTATAGACCGAAGTCTCCTGGTTGACGAGGCTCAACTCGAGATCTGTGTTCGACAGTCGAAGAATAGGTTCCCCGCGGCGCATGACTGCACCATCTTCGACGAATTTCTCCTCAACCCTACCACCTTCGAGAGCATCGAGATAGATTGTAGTGATTGGAAGAATTACACCATTTACGGGAATGAACTCCTGGAAGGACCCGTTCTTTACTTCACTGATGGTTATCCTTTCGGAGTCTACGTTGAGCCGGCTCTTACCAGAGGTAAATACAATTGCCCCGGCGATGAGTGCAACGATACCGACGATCCCGGCGATTGTCAGTATCCTTTTTCTACTCCATCTTTTCTTGGCGATCACTCTATCCATATGAACTTTTACTTTTTTCTCCCTTGTCAGACGAACTAACCGGTACAGGGTGTTACTTCGGGGACATTATCATCCCCCACCCGTAGAGTGAGAAATATGCCATTTCCTAACAGGTTTGGTTCACAACAGATTAGCAAAACTGTATCTACGAAGACGTTCGTTTGTGATACAGTCTGTGTTCGTTTTTGATACAGTGGTTGGGCGATTTGTTTTGTAAAAATTTAATTGCCATGGCTTTGTAATTATGGTATAATTGCAGGTGTGGGGGGGTGGTTGAATGGGTTGACTAAGTTAATTGAGTTGATTAAGTCGTCGACCAATCCTTAATCAACTCAATCAACTCAATCAACTTAATAAACTCTCCAGTTTCAAAAATGAACCTGAAAAATGCCTCGATCCTAATCGTCGACGACGACACCGACGTACTCACCGCCGTGAGGCTGCTGCTTAAGACCGAGGCAAAGGAAGTGGTGACTGAAAAGAATCCCGAGAATTTGCGATGGCATTTGTCGAAAGGCACGGTGGATGTGATACTTCTCGACATGAACTTTAATAGCTCGATCAATACTGGCAACGAAGGGTTGTTCTGGTTAAAGGAGATCCAGAAACTCAAGTCAGAGGCGGCCGTCATTATGATCACTGCCTACGGTGATATCGACCTCGCGGTTCGATCGTTAAAAGAAGGCGCTGCCGACTTCGTGGTCAAGCCCTGGCACAATGAGAAGTTGGTATCAACCATAAAGGACACGCTGAAAAGGAAGAGCAATAAGACAAGCATCACGCCTTTTGCAAATGTTGACACGATCATTGGCAAGGAGCTATTGGGAGATTCGGAGGCGATGCAGCAGATCTTCTATAAGATCGAGAAGATTGCACCGACAGACGCCAATATTTTAATTCTTGGAGAGAACGGTACTGGGAAGGATTTGATCGCAAAGGCCATTCATCAACAATCTCTCCGTAGCAGCCATCCCTTTGTAAAGGTGGATGTGGGGGCCCTTACGGAAAGTCTATTCGAGAGTGAACTCTTCGGTCATAAGAAGGGCGCTTTCACCGATGCCCGCGAGGATCGGCCAGGAAGGTTCGAGACGGCAAACAAAGGAACACTCTTCCTGGACGAGATAGCCAACATACCACTGCATCTCCAGGCAAAACTATTGAGTGTGCTTCAAAACCGGCAGGTGACGAGACTAGGTTCCAATGAGCCTCAACCAATCGACATTCGGTTGATTTGTGCCACCAATGTGGGGCTCGCTGAACTGGCCAATGAGAATCGCTTTCGAAAGGACCTGATTTATCGTATCAACACCGTTGAGATCATGGTTCCACCCTTACGCAAAAGGGATCACGATATCATTCAACTTGCCAAACACTTCAGCATAATATACAGCAACAAGTACCTGAAGCCGACTCCCGAATTCGACACAAAGGCACTGGAGAAACTTCTCAATTATCACTATCCTGGTAATGTTCGGGAGTTGCAATACATCATCGAGAGAGCGGTGATCATGGCTGACGATCATGTCTTACAACCTAACGATCTTATCTTCTCTCCTATCGAGTCGAGCCTTGCAGCCGAGTTGGAACCCGCCGAGATGAAATTAAGCGCAGTAGAAAAGAATACAATTCTCAAAGTCATCGAAAAACATAAGGGAAATATTACGAAGGCAGCAAGGGAGTTGGGGTTGACGAGAACGGCGCTTTATCGACGGTTGAGTAAGTATGATATTTGAACGTTTAGCGTTTAACGTTTAACGTTTAAAGTTCATTCATATTGAGGTGCGATCCAGGCTTGACGTGTCTGTCTAAGACACGTTAAACCTTAAACGTTAAACGTTAAACGTCTACAATGAATTTAAAGAAATTCGAATGGCGCATCCTCCTCCGTGTCCTGCTTCTCTTCGGCACCCTGTCGGTTGCTTCATTTTTGTTGGTGAAAGGATGGTACGTCTATTATGTACTGGTGATTCCATTGATCGCTTACCAGATCTACGAGTTTTATAGGTTTCAAAGAAAGGCGCACAATGAACTTGAACAATTTGTAGAATCGGTACACTACCGCGATTTCTCCCGTTATTTCGATGTCAAACACGCCCCGGTCGACATACAGCCACTACGGAAGGGGTTCAATGAGATCAATACCACATTTAAAGTAATTAGTAAGGAAAAGGAAACGCAGTATCAATACCTTCAAAAAATACTGGAACTTGTAGATACAGGCATCCTCTCCTATGAAGAAGTAGGGGGCGAAGTAGTATGGATGAATGAATCTCTGAAGAAGATGCTTCAGCTTCCGTACCTGAAGACGATTCATTCCATGGCAAAACGAGATGAGGAGTTGTATAAAGAGGTAATGACGCTAAAGCCGGGCGAGAACAAGATTGCTACCGCACATTTGGAACGAACACCATTCAAGATCCTTCTCTCCGCGACGGCGTTCCAGACCGATGGAAAGATCTATAAGCTGATCGCCTTTCAGAATGTCAGCGAAGCCCTGGATGAAACGGAGTCAAAAGCCTGGCAGAAATTACTTAGCGTTCTCACGCACGAGATTATGAATTCGGTGGCGCCAATTTCTTCACTGGCGGAAACGTTAAAGAGCCGGTTACAACAATCGGTAGTTGTTCTAAATAACGAATCCGGTTCCGTAGATGATCTTGAGATCGGCATCGAGACCATTCGCCGTCGTAGCGAAGGATTGTTGAAGTTTGCCGAGACTTACCGTAATCTGAATCGTATCACCGCGCCAAACCTGCGTAAGGTTTATGTGAGGGATATCTTCGAAAACCTCTTGCAGTTAATGCAACCCACTCTCGAGCAAAAGAGCATTGAAATCGAGACGATCCTCAAGGATACCGACCTGACCATTGAAGCCGATATCAACTTGCTTGAACAAGTGCTTATAAATCTCGTGGTAAATGCAATCGAAGCGGTGAAGGATAAACCCGATCCAAGGATCGTGCTGACTGGTTACACTTCGAACAATCGAAAGATCGTCATCAAGGTTGCCGATAACGGCAATGGCATGCAGCCCGAGGTACTCGACAAAATCTTCATTCCATTCTTCAGCACAAAGAAAAGCGGTAGTGGCATTGGTCTTAGCCTTTGTAAACAGATCATGATGCTGCATAAAGGAAATATACAGGTGCAATCAGTGGAGGGAGAGGGAACGGCGTTTATGCTGCAGTTTTGAAGTGGCGTGCGGCTAGTGGAGGGAAGCTAGTGGCTAGTGGGAAGTGGCTAGTGGGACTTTAGGTCGTTTCAGTCTTTAGAATCGCGAATCCGAATAAACAATACAAAATTAAACGACCCAAACCCCACTAGCCACTAGCCACTTGCCACTAGCCAAATAAAGTTTATACGCATGCCTTCCAGACTGTTTCTGTTTTCTTGCCTGTTTCTTTGCCACGGACTTGTTTTTGCGCAAGTAGCCCCACGAGTACGAGTGGTGGAAGTGGATAGTGGCTGGGCGGCAAACTCTGTAAACACAGTCGTCTTTCGAAAGAACTCGATCGTTACCCACGGGAGAACACAATACATTGCCTACTATAACCAGGAGGGCTTTGTTGTTATTGGAAAGAGACGCGGTGACAGGAGTTGGCAATTGAAAACTACAAGGTACCGTGGTAAGGTGACTGACGCGCACAATAGCATCAGCATTATGGTAGATGATGCCGGATACCTGCACATGGCCTGGGATCATCACAATGACAAATTGAATTACTGCAAAAGTATCGCTCCTGGCTCGCTCGAACTCGGCGAAAAGATAACTATGACCGGATTAAATGAGTCGAGTGTATCATACCCTGAGTTTTATAAACTTCGGAATGGAAAGTTACTGTTCCTGTACCGTGATGGCCAATCAGGCGGCGGCAACCTGGTAGTCAATTTATATGATTTGAGGAAGGGAAAATGGGAACAGCTTCATGCAAACCTCATTGATGGCGAAGGACGACGTAATGCATACTGGCAGGCATGCGTTGACAATAAAGGACAGGTTCACATTTCCTGGGTATGGAGGGAGACTCCCGATGTGGCGAGCAATCATGACCTCGGTTATGCCAGATCCGATGATGATGGCCTCACCTGGAAAAGATCGAATGGAAGTCAGTATCAATTACCAATGACAGCAGGTAGTGCAGAATATGCCGCAATGATTCCCCAACGGAGTGAATTGATCAACCAGACTTCCATGACTACCGATGAGCAAGACAGACCCTTGATTGCTGGTTATTGGAAAAGAAAAGAAGATGCGGCGCCACAATACCGCGTGGTTTACTTTACCGGCAACGAGTGGAAGGAAATAGTACTCGGTTTTCGCACAACGGATTTTAGCCTGAGTGGTGCAGGGACCAAACGCATTCCAATATCACGACCACAGTTGATCGCATGGCACCAGGGCAAGCGAAATTGTTTTGCTGTCGTATTCAGGGATGAGGAACGAGGCAACCGCCCGTCGGCCGCTATTTGCACAAACATTGAAAATCCGAGATGGAAGGTAGTCGACCTTTCTGCAATGAATCTTGGATCATGGGAACCAAGTTATGATACCGAACTATGGAGAAAGAAAAACACTCTGAATCTCTTCCTACAAGGAACGGACCAGGCAGACGCGGAGGGTAAAAGTTCTTTGCCAGCCCAGATGATTTCTGTACTCGAATGGAAACCTTGAGCGGTTAACGGTTTAAGGGTTAAAGGGTTTAAAGGTTTAAAGGTTTAAGAGTTTAAGAGTTTAAGAGTTCTTAAGATCGAAATTTGCATAGCGATGCATATACGAATTTAGAGAACTGTTAAACCCTTAAACTTTTAAACACTTAAACACTCAAACTTTCAAACTTTTAAACTACCGAATACCTTCTCTTCTTATCTTGTAGCTCAAATCAAATCCAGCATGACTTATCGGCTTGTTCGACTTTCTCTTCTCGGTTTACTTTGCGTACCAGTGTTCATGAATTGCAGTGGTCCGAAAGCGATTTCGCATTCGAAGGACAAAGCACTGCTCGATCAGATCGAAACGAATTTCAAAGATGCAGCGGCACAGTACAAAGTGCTTGCAGCTAATGTGCCGCAGGGCAAATTTCCCAAGACCTATTTTCCCACGACTGCGAAGTACGAATTCAGCAATTCCAGTTGGTGGTGTAGTGGATTTTATCCAGGGTCCCTTCTTTACTTATACGAACAGACAAAAGACCCATCGCTCTATGCCGAAGCCGAGCGCATCCTGGTTGACCTTGAAAAGGAAAAAAACAATACAGGCACTCATGATCTCGGGTTCATGATGTTTTGCAGTTTTGGAAACGCTAACCGCATAGCGCCCAAACCCAGCTATAATAATATACTTCTTACAAGCGCGAAATCTCTCGCCACACGATTCGACCCTGTAGTGGGATGCATCAGGTCATGGAACTCCAAGGCGGGAGAATATTTAGTCATCATCGACAACATGATGAATCTTGAATTGCTTTTCTGGGCAACCAGGCTCAGTGGCGATTCTTCATTCTATAAAATCGCCGTGACGCATGCGAATACAACTATGACGAATCACTTCCGACCAGATTATAGCTCCTACCATGTCATCAACTATGATCAGAAGACAGGGGGAGTGCAACAAAAGCGGACGGCACAAGGCGCTGCCGATGAATCGGCATGGGCTCGCGGACAGGTGTGGGGACTTTATGGATATATCGTCACCTATCGTGAGACTCGTGATAAGCGCTATCTCGATCAGGCTAACAACATTGCGCGATTTTTACTAAATCACCCGAACCTACCATCGGATAAAATACCTTACTGGGACTTCAATGCGCCAGGAATTCCATCTGCATTAAGAGATGCGTCGGCGGGCAGCATCATGGCGAGTGCTTTGCTTGAATTGAGCGGTTACCAGGAACCTGCTGAGGCGAAGACGTCGCTGAAAGTTGCGGAGACTATTATTCGCAATCTCTCATCCACCACTTATAAGGCCGCACCAGGGACGAATGGCGGCTTCATCATTCAGCACGGCGTAGGTCACTTGCCAAACAAGTCGGAAGTGGATGTACCGCTTTCGTACGGAGACTATTATTTCATAGAGGCTATGGTGAGATACAAGGCACTTCACCGTTGACATGGGCTATGTACTGCGTGGTCGACACATCATTCCCAGGTCTTAGCTGACAACTTGCGGGTAGAGCCTGCGGGGCGCATTTTCCACAGTCCAACCGGGTTCAGGCTTTTCATTTCTAATAATCTTTTAATTTTGATGGTCGGAACACCCTTCATTGCGGTCTCAATTGCATTCCGTCTATACAGTCGCTGGTTTCACCTTAAATGGGGAAGTATAGCACGATATTTTCTATATATGAGCCAGAAGCAAAAACTCGCTCTCCCTGACTAACACCCAATAATACAGATAGATGGACCAGCCCACCAAGAAGAAGAGTTTTCTTAGACGCCTGGCACGGATCGTCATTAAGACCCTCCTGTTCATTACCGTGTTCCTACTTCTCGTTATCCTCCTTATCCAGACCGGTCCCGTTCAGAACTACTTAAGGAAAAAGACAATCGCGTACCTGGAAAAGAAGCTCCAAACAAGGGTCGAGATTGGTAGGCTTTACGTAGGCCTTCCAAAGAACATCATACTCGAAAACATATATGTAGAAGACCGGCAGAAGGACACGCTACTATCAGGTGGCAAGATTAAAGTCAACCTGAACCTTATCAACCTCGCCTTTAAGAATGAAATCAACTTCAAGAGCATTAGTCTTGAAAATATTACAGCTAAGGTAAAACGCCAGTTGCCCGATACAACCTACAATTTTCAATTCATCGTGGACGCGTTTACGAGTAAGGACACTGTCGCAGGCACTGATTCATCCGTCGTCAATATCGGGCTCAGCACAATTGAAATGAACAAGATCAGGCTGATCTACCAGGATGTGATCTCGGGAAGCGACATGGAGGCATGGTTGGAACACCTCGATACCAAGGTCGAGAAGTTTGACATGGAAAATATGCACTTCGACGTACCACTGACGAATATTAGTGGACTGACCGCACGCATCTATCAGGTGAAGCCGCTAGCCCGACCCGAACCCGAGATGAAGGACATGGTAGAGGCTACGCAGCCCTTTCCTCTCAAACTTGATTTTAAAGAAGTCGATCTCAAGAATATCAAAATCGATTTCCGTAATGACGTTTCCGCATTTTATTCAACGGTAAATCTCGGTGCACTAAATGTGAAGCCTAAACTGATCGATCTCGACAACCGGGTGATTATCGTCGATGACGTTTTTCTCGAAAACACAATCACCGCGATTCGCCTAGGAAGAAAGGAAGAAGCCCGCGTGGTGGTTAAAGAGGTGGAACAGGAAGCTAAAAGCCAGGTAGAGGCTGGTTGGAGAATTCAAGTAGGTTCTATTAAATTAAACAATAACGATTTCAAGTTCGATAACGACAATTCACCTCGACTGTCATACGGCATGGACTATGCGCACCTCCATGCAGATTCAGTCACGTTGGACGTGGACAACCTGGTGCTTAGTTCCGATTCAATTGCAGGTATAGTAAACAAAGCCAGCTTTACGGAGCAGAGTGGGTTCGTATTGCAACAACTCCAGACGAGTTTTCTATATTCCAACACACAGGCATATTTGAAAGATTTTTTACTGAAGACCCCTGGTACGGAACTGAAGAGATATGCCCAGCTCGATTATTATTCCCGCGACGCCCTCGCGAAAGATTTCGGTCGCACAAAGATCGAAGCAGACATTAATAATAGTTACATCCAGGTGAAAGACATACTTGCTTTCGCACCACAACTTCGTTTTCAACCGGCCTTCTCCAATCCGCAGGCGATTTGGTATCTCAATCTCCAGGGAGATGGCAATTTTGCATCCATGCGTATCGACGACCTCCAGTTCAGAGGCTTGAAGAATACACAGGTAAATGCAAGTGGTACTCTTTCACTCAACAGCAAGTCGAACCAGGCCGGCGGAAAGCTTACTATTCGAAGATTACACACGACCCAGTCAGATATTGCACTCTTTACAGGCACCCGTTTGACCAATGCGCAGGTCAATCTTCCGGAGGAATTCGATGCCACCGGAACATTATCCGGCTCCATCGACAACCTCGCTACGAACTTAAATATTTCGACCTCTATGGGCGCTGCGACGGTGAATGGCAGATTTACAAACCTGACGAACCCAGCCATCACTGGTTATAATGGGCAGGTTAGAACCAATTCACTCCAGCTGGGTCGTATTCTTAGAAATGATCAGTTGGGTAGGATAAGTGCAAATTTGAGTGTTTCGGGAAAAGGATTCACGCCGGGTCAAATGAATACAGCGTTCAAGGGAACCGTTTCATCTGTCGCTTTCAATAATTATACCTACAGAAATATCACAGTCGACGGCAAGCTAAACGGGGATAAGTATACTGTCACGGCAGATGTACGTGATCCAAATGTCGACCTCGACGGAACGCTGACAGGAAACATGTCTGTCAATCCTTCGTTCCAGTTCGACGGTTTCATAGATAGCGCCAAACTGATGCCCTTGGGTTTTGCAACCCAGCCTCTGGTTGTCCGTGGAAAAATCGTAGCTGATGTACCTGTGATAAATGCCGATAACATTGAGGCAGACGTTTTGTTGACAGAGGCCTTGTTTGTTTCCTCAGCACAAAGACTACCGCTCGATACCGTGCATTTCGTGGCGGGAGGAGCTGGGTCATCACGTTTCATGCGATTGAACAGTGATGTGGCGAATGCCAGCATCAATGGTCAGTACAGATACACGGATCTGGGCAAAATCTTCCAAAACAGTTTGCAGCCCTATTTCTCCGTTGCGCCTCGCTCCGAGCTTGCAGGTGTTCAACCGTACGACTTCACATTCACGGCAGACATTTCCGATGCGCCAGTGCTGAGTGCATTGGTGCCCGGATTGAAATCGTTCGAGCCTATACATATTGAAGGAGCCGCGAACACGGCCAACGGCCTGTCGGCTAAGGTTAATTCCAATTTCATCTCCTATAATGGAAATGAGATTAACGGACTCGACCTTACCGTCAACACCACTGCGCAGGGACTGGCCTTCAATGCCGACATACAGCGTATGAAGGGAATGGGCCTGGATCTCTATCGAACAAAACTTCGAGGCACCGCATTGAACAATGTCATTGACTTCAATCTCGATATTCATGACAACCGTGATCGTAGTAAATATTATCTCAGCGGAATATTTAAACAACCATCAACGGGAACGTACACTTTAAATCTGCGACCCGATAGCCTTTTATTGAACTACGAAAACTGGACGGTGTCACCGGGCAATTCCATCACAATTACTAAGGATAATATAATCGCAGACAATTTTACGCTTCAAAGAAACGATCAGAAGATTGCACTCCAGAGTGTGGGCCAACAGTTAAATGTAGGATTTACAAATTTCCAGCTCTCCACAGTCACCGCCTTCATGAACTCGGATTCGTTATTAGTCAATGGCTCGTTGAATGGAACAATGACGTTGAAGAATGTATTGAAGCAACCGGTGTTCACCAGCGACCTCGCCATCACCGATCTTAGTTTCAAGGGCGATACTGTCGGAAACGCCGTGATCAAAGTAGACAACATTGGCAATCGCTATAACACGCAGGCGAATATTACCGGTCGTGGTAATGACATCTCCCTCACTGGATCATTTGCACCAAAAGGTGAAAAAGACATCGCCCTGGATCTCAACCTATCGATAAAGCAGATGCAGCTCGCCACTATGGAAGGCGCGTTTGCGGGTATGATAAAGAACGCATCTGGAAGTGTCAATGGAGACATTAAAATAGCTGGGTCGTTGAGCGAGCCGAAAATAAACGGTCCGCTGAATTTCAACAAGGCCAGTTTCGCCATATCGATATTGGGTAGCCAATTCCGCATAGATGGAGCGAAGATCGATGTTACCCAAAATGGATTCAACTTCGACAATTTCGTGATCAGGGATACTGCAAACAACGAACTCGTCCTAAATGGAATTGTTCAGACGCCTAATTTCGTCAACTACTTCTTCGACCTCGATGTGAGAACCACAAAATTCAAAGTATTACAAACCACCAAGAAGGATAGCAAACTTTACTATGGTGATCTCGTCATTACCTCCAACCTCCACATCGACGGTACAGAAGTGAAGCCGTTCGTCGATGGCAATATTACGGTCGATGATGGAACGAATCTAAGTGTGGTCATTCCACAAAGGGAGCCAGGGGTCGTACAGCGTGAGGGAATCGTGGAGTTCATCGACATGGGTACGCCGGCGAATGACACCCTTTTCCGCGACTATGATTCGCTCAACTACACTCCGTTCATGGGAGCTGAGATAACGACGAACATAGAAATAAAGAAAGAGGCAATATTCAATGTAGTAATTGACGAGGCGAATGGTGACTTCCTGAATGTCCAGGGTGAAGCACAACTTTCAACGGGGATCGACCCGACGGGAAAGATCACGCTTGTCGGAACCTATGAACTCGAGCAAGGGGCGTATGAAATTTCGTTCAATTTCCTGCGGAGGAGATTTGATATAAAGAAAGGAAGCAAGATCGTTTGGCTCAACGAGCCAACGAAGGCGACAATGGACGTGACTGCGGTGTACGTCGCTAACACCTCTCCCATTGACCTCGTAGAGAATCAGATTGAAGCTGCAACTACGGCTATAAGAAATACTTACTTGCAGAAACTTCCATTCGAAGTGAGGTTGACGATGACGGGAGAACTGCTACAGCCCACCGTTACCTTCGACATCGTATTACCTTCAGATAAGAACTATGGGGTCTCAAACGATATCATCACACAGGTAGATAGTCGCCTGGCCCAACTACGAGAGGAACCAGGTGAAATCAACAAGCAGGTGTTTGCATTGTTACTCCTGAATCGCTTCGTTGGCCAGAATCCGCTTGCTAGCAGTACTCCATTCTTCAGCGCATCAACCTATGCCAGGCAGAGTGTGAGTAAGCTTCTAACGGAGCAATTGAGTAAACTCGCCGCGGGCCTCATCGATGGTGTAGACCTTACTTTCGATGTCACATCTACCGATGACTACACGACGGGTGACAGGCGTTCCCGCACGGACCTGAATGTTGGCATTAGTAAGCGATTACTCAATGAGCGCCTGACTGTATCGGTGGGCAGCAATTTCGAACTAGAGGGTCCTAAGAATTCCAATCAGAAATCAAGCAATGTGATCGGTAATCTTTCCGTCAACTACCAGTTGACTAAGGATGGACGTTATATGATAAGATTTTATCGGAAAAACGATTACCAGGGGGTTGTAGACGGATACATAGTTGAATCAGGATTAAGTTTCATTATCACGGTAGATTACGAAAATTTCAGGCAACTGTTCACCAGGAAGAGAAGACAACGTGTAGAGGGTGTAGAACCGCCAGTGGTGAAATAAGAAATAAATAGAAGGATGAAAGCAGGAAACCTTATTATCATCATCTTAGCTACTGGGTATTTTATTGTTACGGGCTGCAGCAGCACCAGGCATTTACCTCCAGATGATAAGTTGTACACCGGGGCTACAGTCGTAGTTACTGGAACCCCCACCGTGCGTGAGAAAAAGGTCTTACAATCAGATCTACAGGATCTCACACGTCCGAAGCCGAATTCCAAATTTCTAGGACTCAGATTAAAGCTCTCGATCTATAATCTCTTCAGGAAAAAGAAAGAGAACTCATTCTTCGGCCGCATCAGGGACAAGAATGGAGAACCTCCAGTCTTATTAAGTGAGGTAGACCTTGAACATAATGTGAAAGTATTACAAAGCCACCTGGAGAATAAAGGTTACTTCAGGGCAAAGGTGGAAGGAGATACAATTGTGCGTAGCAAGAAGGCAAGCGCAAGATACCGGGCTGAGGCAGGCACACAATACAAGATCAAGGAAGTTCATTTCCCTGAAGATAGCAGTGCACTCAGTGCGTCCATTAGAGAGGGAATCGATCAGTCATTGCTGTTGGTGGGTAAGCCTTTCGACCTCGATGTCATCAAGGCCGAGCGCCTGCGGATCGATGCTTTCTTAAAGGAACGGGGTTTCTATTTCTTCGATCCCGACTTTATCTTGCTAAGGACGGACACAACGATCGGCGGAAACCAGGTGAATTTATACGTCACCATCAAATCAGACATTCCTGATGAGGGCCGCGAAGTGTACAGGATAAAAGATGTTCTTATTTATAGCGGATTTAGCCTGAATACTGCGCGCATCGATACGAGTAAAGCTATCGCTGTTCTTTACAATGGGTATTACATCATCGACCGTCGTAAGAGATTTAAGCCATCGTTGTTCGGCGAGGCTTTGAAGTTTGAACCAGGTGATGTATACAATCGTACAGACCATAATCTCACACTAAGCAGGTTGATAAACCTCAATGTATTCAAGTTTGTCAAGAACCGCTTTGAGCTCAACAGAACTTTGGATTCAGCCTACCTGAATGCCTATTATTACCTCACACCGACTATAAAGAAGTCACTACGAGCTGAACTCACCACGATTACCCGATCAAACAATCTGAACGGGTCACTGATCTCGGTGAGCTGGCTCAACAGGAACACATTCAGGGGCGCGGAGCATCTCAGCATTAAATTATATACTGGTACGGATGTACAGTTTAGCGGTGCGTTGAGGGGCTACAACACTTTCAGAACGGGTGCGGAAGTCAACTTCACGATTCCAAGATTTGTAGTACCATTTACAAGGTTTCGCAATCGAGGTGGCTATGTACCGCGGACGAATATCCAGGTGGCCTACGACATCCTGAGCAGAACGAAGTTGTATACCCTCAATTCATTCAGAATGGGGTACGGATATCTATGGAAAGAAAACATTCAAAAGCAACATGAGCTTTACCCAATAAGCATAAATTATGTTCGGCCTACGAATGTGACCGAGGAGTACAACAATCTTATAAGTCAGGATACGCTGCTCGCGAGAGCTGTTCAACGTCAATTCATCCTTGGATCGACCTATCAATACAATTTTAATCAACAAGCCAGCGGTATCCAGCGTACCAATTCATATTTTTTCAATGGATTAATAGACTTATCGGGAAACATTGCAGGATTGTTTACCGGCGCAGATGTGAAAGGAGGAAAGGAAGTCAGGATCCGGAATGTGCCATTCTCACAATACATCAAGTTTGAACTCGATGGACGATTCTATAGGAAGCTCGGCTTATATTCTACCTGGGCAAACCGGTTGATCGTAGGTGTGGGAATACCGTATGGCAATTCAGTTCAGCTTCCCTTCATCAAACAATTCTTCATCGGTGGAAACAACAGTCTACGTGGGTTCCGTAGCAGGTCCGTGGGACCGGGAACATACAGGTATCCTGGAATCACTAATTTCCTTCCGGATGAGACTGGTGATATAAAGCTGGAGTTCAATTCGGAGTTCAGGCCGCGCATCAGTGGACCTCTCTATGGCGCCATTTTCATAGATGTGGGAAATATCTGGCTGATGAACGATAGTTTCCATACACATAAGCCAGGTGGTGAGTTCACGGGTAAATTCCTCAACCAACTCGCAGTGGATGCGGGCATAGGTATACGTCTCGACATTACACTCTTTGTCATTCGTTTCGACATCGGCATTCCATTGCGTAAGCCATGGGAGCAAAATCCATGGGTGATGAACCAGCTCCGGATCTCTGATCCGAAATGGAGAAGGGAGAATATTGTGTACAATCTGGGAATCGGGTATCCGTTCTAGTCAATGGGCAATAGGCAATAGGCAATAAGCAATAAGCAATAGGCAATAAGCAATAAGCAATAAGCAATAGGCAATAGGCAAGTTAAGGTCGAATTTCACGTTTGCCTATTGCATATTGAACATTGCCTATTGAACATTGCCTATTGCTTATTGAAGATCTACCCATTCACGACCTCTCCTCCATTCGGATGAAGTATCTGTCCCGACATATAACTCGAATCCTCGCAGGCGAGGAAGAGATAGCAGGGTGCAATTTCGGCCGGTTGCCCTACCCTCTCCATTGGTGAATCACTTCCATGTTGCGCCGCCTTCGTGGCTTTAAAGCTCGAAGGTATCAAGGGCGTCCATATAGGTCCAGGGGCGACACCATTCACCCTGATCTTTTTCTTCATGAGATTAGACGCAAGGCTTCGTGTAAATGAAACGATAGCACCCTTCGTAGCTGCGTAGTCGATTAGCGTGGAACTGCCCCGATAGGCTGTGACCGACGTTGAGTTAACGATACAGCCTCCTTTTTTCATTCCCCCTAATGCGGCCTTGGTTATCCAGAAGTAAGAATAGATATTAGTCTCGAAAGTCTTTTTCATCTCGCGGGTACTAAGCTTCTCGAGGCCATCGTTCTCATAATGAACAGCTGCATTGTTCACAAGGATATCGATGCGGCCATATTCCCGAATGGTCTTTTTCACTATCGTAATACAATGTTTTTCCTTGGAGATATCTCCAGGCAACAACAGACATTGCCTTCCGCATTCTTCTTCAATAATCCTTTTAGTCTCCCTGGCGTCTGCATGCTCATTGAGATAGGAAATTGCGATGTCTGCCCCCTCTCGGGCGAAAAGCACAGCTACTGCCTTACCGATGCCACTGTCACCACCCGTTATCAGCGCGATCTTGCTTTTCAGTTTACTCGCCGCGGTCGCCTCCGGCCGGTCGAATACGGGGAGGGGTTTCATTCTCTGCTCCAGTCCGGGACGAGGTTGGTGTTGAGGCTTCGTAATCTGTTTTTTGGTACCACCTTTTTGCATACAATTGGTTTTGCTTACAATAGAAATATCTGTACCATGATTTAGAGTCAATACCCGGAATGATTGATGAAAAAATTCCCCAAAGCCAGCCGAATTTGCGGATCGCGGGCTGCGGAATTTACGGCATGATATTTTGATACAATCGGGAGCGTAACTTGGTGAAAACCTGAATCCGTGCACAGTCAAGTTCGCTCTATCAGCAAAAAGACCGGCTCTTACCAGCCGGTTTTTTTATGGCACAGGAATTTCATACCTAATAGTCTAAAACCATTTATTATGAGAGCAATATGGAGTGGAGCTATCGGCTTCGGGCTGGTAAATATCCCCGTCAAGCTTTTCAGCGCGGTACAGGCAAGTGAGCTTGATCTCGACATGCTTGATAAAAAGGACCATGCGAATATTAAATTTCAACGTGTAAATGCCAACACGGGTAAAGAAGTAGCCTACGCCAACATCGTTAAAGGTTATAAACTGGACGATAAATATGTCGTTTTAAGCGATGAGGATTTTCAGAAGGCAAGCCCTGAAAAAAACAAGATCATCGAAATCGCGGAATTCGTTGAGGAGAAGGAGATCGATACGATGTTTTATGAAACACCCTATTACCTCCAACCCGATAAAAGTGGAATAAAGGCCTACGCACTCTTACGTGAGGCGCTTAGGAAAACGGGCAAGGTAGGACTGGGGAGCTTCGTGCTTCGCAACCGTGAAAGCCTGGTCATCATTAAACCTCATGAGGATGTCCTGGTACTTAACAAGATAAGATTCAAAGAAGAGATTCGCGATTCAAGCGAGATAACTGTTCCCGAGGCTACAAACAAACCCGCAGAGGTGAAGATGGCTATCCAACTGATCGAACAACTCACCAATGACTTCGACATAAGTGCCTATAAGGATTCATATTCATCAAAGCTCATGAAACTCATACAGGATAAAGCCAAGGGTAAGAAGACTACGAAATCACCCCTACGCGTAGTGCACTCACGCAACCGCGACCTGATGGAACAACTGAAGGCAAGTCTTGGTTCGGCGAAGAAGAAGGCGTCCTAACGCGGTTGTGAATCGTGAATAGTGAATAGTGAATAGTGAGTAGTGAATGGGTCGTTTACATTTGAACATCTATTACGAGAAGAAATTTCGATAATTAGGTTCTACTCACCACTCACTATTCACTATTCACCTTCGACCTCAAAAGGCAACTGTCAAAAAACAATAAATGGGTGGACGGGGAGAAAAAATACGGCACTACATAAAGCCAATGTTAGCAACCGCCGTTGACAAAGCTTTTTCCAGTAAGGAATGGTTGTTTGAGTTGAAGCTTGACGGTTATCGTGCAATAGCGGACGTGAAGAAAAGCAAGGTGCTGCTCTATTCGAGAAATGGTTTGTCATTAGCCAGGCGCTTCCCTACTATTGTTAAAGCGCTGGAACGCTTGGGTGTGGATGCAGTGCTTGACGGTGAGATAGTGTTAATGAACGACGAAGGCAAGCCTGACTTTCAGAAACTGCAGAATTGCGAAGACAATTATAAATATCCTATCGTTTACTATGTCTTCGATATTCTCACATTTAAGAAGAAGGATCTCCAGGGTCTACCACTCGTGGAACGCAAGAAGCTCCTCAAACCCTTGCTCACGAAAAAAGAGCCCATAAGATACAGCACTCACATACTCTCAAAAGGTGAAGAACTATTCAGGGAAATAGTAAAGGAAGACATCGAAGGTGTCATCGCAAAGAAAAAAGACAGCTTGTATTCGCAGGGCATAAGAAGCCGCGAGTGGCTGAAGATCAAAAACCATAAATCCCAGGAAGCGATCATTGTTGGCTTCACGGCTCCTAAAGGAAGCAGGCTCCACTTCGGCTCGTTGCTGCTTGCACAATATCACCATAAGAAACTAAAATATATCGGCCATGCGGGCACTGGGTTTACCGCGGAGATCCTTCGGACCCTCATGAAGAAGATGAAACCTCACATCGCCAGGAAATGCCCGCTCGATAAACCTGTAAAGGGAAACGGCCCGGTAAATTGGGTCAAGCCGAAGCTTGTCTGCGAAGTGAGTTATACAGAAATTACAAGAGATGGCATCCTCCGCCATCCGGTATATAAGGGTCTACGGTTGGAGAAGAAATTGACGGTAGTAAAGCAGGAAACAGAGACCCCTCTTCCCGTAAAGAAAATTGTCAAGAAAACTAAAAGTAAAAAAGCATGAAAAAGCTTAACCCGCCCCTGACTAACCTCCACAAACTCTATTGGCCGGATGAAGGCATCACGAAAGGTGAACTCATCAAGTATTACGAGTCAGTAGGTCCTTATATACTGCCGTATCTAAAGAATCGGCCGCTATCTCTCAAGCGTAATCCGAATGGGATAAAAGACAAAGGCTTTTACCATAAGGATGCTGGTGATATTGCACCTGCCTGGATGAAGACGGCCAACATTAGGGCGGAGTCGGCCAATAAGATCATCCACTACCTTATATGTAACGATCTAAGGAGTCTCCTTTTCATTGCTAACCTTGGATGCATCGAAATGAACCCGTGGAACTCAATCGTTGGCAAACTCGACAATCCCGACTACCTGGTCATCGACATAGATCCTTCCGACAAGAATAGTTTCGAACAGGTAATAGAAGTAGCCGTAGTATTGAAAGAAATCATGGATAGAACTGGGTTGACGGGCTTCTGCAAGACCTCCGGTTCGAGCGGACTTCACATTTACATACCATGTAAACGCAAGTATGACTACGATACGGTGAGGGATTTTGCCAATATCCTTGCGAGCACGATAGTTGAGGAACTGCCTTCAACCACCACCCTGGAAAGATCATTGTCTAAAAGAAAGAAAAATCAGATCTACGTGGACTATCTGCAAAACAGCCGTGGTCAGACCCTGGCAAGCGTTTATAGTGCCAGGCCTAAACCAGGCGCAACGGTCTCGACACCTTTAGAATGGAAAGAAGTGAAGAAGGGTTTGCATCCTGGAATGTTTACCATTAAAAATATTGGAAAACGATTAGCTAAGAAAGGAGACCTGTTCAAAGGAGTGTTGGGAAAAGGGAATGATTTGCAGAAGGCGCTAAAAAGGCTCGGGTGATTTCTAAGTTTTAGGGTTTAATGGTTTAATAGTTTAATAGTTCTGAAAAGGGAAGTTGCATTTCATTATTGAAATTCCTACTTAGTGAACTTTTAAACCATTAAACTTTTAAACTTTCAAACCATCTTAATCTTTATCGGGAATTCCAATCAGGAACCGAGACCCTTCATCAACAGTGCCAACCGCTTTTATAAAGCCATGGTGTTTCTCCACGATCTTCTTGCAAATTGATAGTCCCACACCGGTGCCTTCGAATTCGTGGTAGCTATGCAGGCGTTTAAATACCACGAAAATATCCTCGGCGAACTTTGGATCGAAGCCTATACCATTGTCAGACACGGTGATCAGCCAGAAGTGTTCTGTCTCTATCGGCTTTCCGGGAAACTCATATCCTTCCGATTTCATCAGCTCTGCGGTCAGGGTAACAACAGGCTTCACGTCCTTCCTCCTAAACTTCATCGCATTGCTCAGAAGATTGTAAAATAGTTGACGCATGAGGCTCGGTATCACCTGTATCACCGGCAGCTCGGCAATATTTAGTTGAGCCCCGGTATTCTCGATCTCGATTTCGAGTTCGCCCATCGCCTCCCTCACCAGCTCACAGAGATCAGTCTTCTTAAAGTCAGAAGAACTCGTAGAGTGACGCGAGAAGCTTAGCAGGTCGTTGATGAGCGACTGCATCCTTTCGGATGAGCTTACTATCTTCTTGAAATATTTCTCGGTTTCCTTATCCTGGGTTTCCTTCATCATGATCTTGTCGCTGAAGACCATGATCTTTCGAAGCGGTTCCTGCAAGTCATGTGAAGCTACATATGCGAAACGATCCAATTCTTCGTTCACTGCTTTTAAGTGTGCATTATTCTCAACCAACTGGGCATTGAGGGAGCGTACTTTCTCTTCGGAGGCGCGGCGTTCTTCGATCTCTTTTTGCAATGAGCGGTTTGTAGCCAGGAGTTTCCGCTCATGCGCCATTAATTGTTGGTTCTTCCGGTACAGTTCCACGAACACACTCACTTTGACTCGAAGAAGCTGAGGATTGATGGGTTTGTAGATATAATCCACTCCCCCCATTTTGTACCCTTTGAAAATGTAGTCTTCATCATAGTCATGCGCAGTGATGAAGATAATTGGAATGTCCTTCAGCTTATCACGTTCGTAGATGATCGTTGCTGTTTCGAAGCCGCTAAGCTCCGGCATTTGCACGTCCATTAAAATGAGAGAAAAGTCGTGCTGCTGCAAGAGTATCTTTAAAGCAGCACGACCTGAGGATGCCTTTATGATGCTATAGTTATCCTTTTCCAGTATGGCCTCTATCGAGAAAAGATTGTCCTCCCTGTCATCCACCACAAGAATTTTTATGTCGGACTTCTGAGGGACCTCATGACCATTAATTGGCTCCATTACTTAATTATTTATATAACCACACTCTCATAAGGGATAGTAGCTGGTCAATTTTAACTGGCTTGGTTATATAATCCGATGCACCTGCTTCGATACATTTTTCCCGGTCGCCCTTCATCGCCTTGGCAGTCACCGCGATGATGGGAAGGCTGCTATTCTGATGTTCCCTGCGAATTTTCTGCGTAGTCTCATAACCATCCATCTCCGGCATCATGATGTCCATTAGCACGATATCAATATCCTTGTTCTCCGCGAGTATCTCCATCGCTTCGTGTCCGCTCTCGGCTGTGATGGCGTGGATATTATACCTTTCAAACGCAGTAGTAAGCGCAAACAGGTTACGCACGTCGTCATCGACTACCAACACCTTCTTGTGTGTCAGCACATCGTTTTTCGCACGCAGGTTCTCGATTAGCTTCCGCTTTTCAGGCATCAACTTCTTGTGGTCGATATGCAACAACATTACAGACTCTTCAAGAAGTAGATCAAGCGAAGTAACATCCTTCAACAAAATCCTATTTGCATACTGTTTCAGTTGGGTCCGTTCTTTCGGTGAAAAATCACGGGCCGAATAGATCAATACGGGAGTCATCTGGATCTTCTTGATGTTGCTGATCTCCGTCACGAGTTCAAGCCCCCCGATATCGGGCAGCATATAGTCAACGATAATGCAATCATATTCTTTCACCTTGATCAGATCAAGCGCCTTCATTCCTGAATCCACGATCTCCATGTCTATCAGGTCACCATTGTCCAGAATCTTGGCAACTTGTGATGAATCAAGTTCATTGTCCTCTACCACCAGCACTCTTCGCTTGTTTCCCTCATGGTAGTGAACGATATCTTCGAACAGGCTATTGAGCGCTTCGTTCGTCAATGGTTTCAGGTGGAAACTTCTGGCTCCTCGCTGCATGGCAAGCAATCGGTTTTCCTCTCCCGAGATAAGGTGAATTGGAATATGCCTGAAGTTTATATCGTTCTTGAAGAGATCCAACACTCTCCATCCACTAGCATCCGGCAGCTTTACATCTAGTGTGACGGCAATCGGGTTATACTTGTTTACGAGATCGAAAACATCGCCGAAGTTGGTAGCAACTACCGCCTTCAAACCCATTTCATGCGCCAAGTCGATCATGATCTTGCCGAATCGCACATCATCTTCAACGATGAGCACAACACGGTCTGAACCGATGACAGCATTCCGATCATCACCCATTTCATTGATGATCTCGTTCAGCGCATCAAGATCCTTTGTTTCATTGACCTTGATAGTTGGAACCGATTGAAGAATTGAGTTTGTTGCTGAACCCTCCGCCAACTTATATTCCGTCATCGTAAGACTGGATTGTTTTTCCTTCTTACCAAATGCGGGATTGTAATCAATTGGCAGGAACAGCGTGAACGTACTTCCGAATCCTGATTCACTCTCTAGCTCGATGGAACCCCCTAGCAAATCCGCCAATCCGCGGCTGATTGAGAGACCCAGACCCGTACCCCCGTACTTACGGCTCGTTGATCCTTCAGCCTGCTGGAATGCTTCGAAGATGATATTCTGCTTGTCTTTCGAGATGCCAATACCCGTATCCTTGATCTCGAAGGCTACAACCTTCTGCGCATTGTTCAGACTCGTATTTCCTTGCTTCCAGTTGTGATGCGCCTCGTAGATCCTAAGCTTAACCTCTCCCTTCTCCGTAAACTTGAAGGCATTTGATAGGAGGTTCTTAAGGATTTGATTAAGCCGCTGAGCGTCGGTCTCCATACGTGCTGGTAATTTCTCATCCAGCTCGATGTTAAACTTAAGATTCTTATTCTCAGAAATGTGCTTGAATGTGGTTTCAACAAACGTAGTAATATCGCGGAACTGTAATTTGACGAAGTCGGTAGAGATATAACCAGATTCGATCTTCGACAAGTCGAGGATGTCGTTGATCAGCTGGATGAGGTCATCTCCGCAACTGTGAATCGTCTTGGCGTAGCTCACCTGCTTATCATTAAGGTTACCATCATGATTCTCATAAAGCTGCTGCGCAAGGATAAGAAGCGAGTTCAAAGGCGTTCTTAACTCATGCGACATGTTTGCAAGGAACTCCGATTTGTACTTGGAGGTTAACTGAAGCTGTTCGGCTTTTTCTTCCAGTGACAACCTCGCTTCTTCCACTTCCCTGTTCTTGTCTTCTACCTCGTCTTTCTGTTTTGCCAACAGGTGGGCTTTATCCTGGAGCTCTTCATTCGTTCTTCTCAACTCATCCGTCAATGACTGCGATTGTACAAGGAGGCTCTCCGTTCTGGTGTTCGCCTCGATTGTATTTAGTACGATACCGATACTTTCCGTCAACTGGCTAAGGAAGTCAAGGTGGGTCTCACTGAACATATCGAAGGATGCCAGTTCGATAACAGCCTTTATCTCCTTCTCAAACAATACAGGCAGTACGATTACATTTAGAGGCGAGGCCTTGCCGAGACCAGAACTGATCTTCGTGTAGTTCTTAGGTACATTGGTCAAGAGAATACGTTCTTTCTCCAACGCGCACTGTCCTACGAGTCCTTCACCAAGTGAAAATTCCTTTGAGGCCTTTACTTCTTCTCCGAATGCATAAGCAGAAAATAGTTTCAACTTCGGATTGCGGAAATTGTCATCCTGTTCAAGGATGTAGAACATACCCTTTTGTGCATTCACCACCTGGGCGAGCTCAGAAAGGATACGACGTGTCACCGTATTTAGATCTTTTTGTCCCTGCAACATCTGCGTGAACTTCGCGAGGTTGGACTTCAACCAGTCCTGCTCCTGGTTACGAAGCGTTGTCTGTTTCAAATTCGCAATCATCTGGTTGATGGTATCTTTCAATTCCTCCACCTCACCTTTCGCTTCAACTCGGATCATCTGCGTAAGGTCACCCTTAGTAACCGCAGAGGCCACATCGGCGATATTACGTACCTGCGTCGTCAGGTTTTCTGCGAGCTGGTTTACGTTTTCCGTCAGGTTCTTCCAGATACCCGATGCACCTGGTACCGATGCTTGTCCACCCAATCTACCTTCAACACCGACCTCACGTGCTACGTTGGTCACCTG
>JACMKU010000155.1 GCA_014379965.1 Chitinophagaceae bacterium | reverse complement strand
TACATAGTGGATAACACCAGCTCAAAAGCCAGAGGTCTGCATATTATACCTATGCCGGGATTTGTGATTTCAACTCCAGGTAAAGTTGAAGAAGTGAAAGGTAAAGGAAACATTGCAGAGATTATAAACACAGAGTTACAGAAATATGGGGTCAAAAGTTCAATCGGCGCAGAAGGTATCGAGCTTCCTAATGATGTTGACTTTGTTGTGAGATACGATGATTTATGGCAATGGGATATTAAGTATTATCTACATACACTAAATTTGAAGTTCATCGGACGAAACGATGGTGAAGTTATTGCGGAGGGGAGCTACAACAGCTCTATAGTTCATAATTACCCCAATCCCAAAGAAGTGATTCCAATGATCATTAGAGATATTTTCAATAGTCCGCAAAAAAGTAAATAAGAAACATACTGCGGTCTAACCAGCCGCTAGAACCGGCTCGCTGACGCTTTCGGTTCAGCGGCGGTCCCGTTATACAGGACATAAGGGAAGCAATGGGGGAAGCAATGGGGTCAAACCTACACTCTTGACATAATAGCATCTTGACGATAGAGTTCTCCTTAAACTTGGCATGCGAAGGAGAGTAAGGATGGGCAGACCGCTAAGAATCGAATATCCCGACGCACATTACCATGTCACATCACGCGGGAACGAACGCAAAGACGTATTTAAAAGTCAGAAAGACAGGGAGCAGTTTTTGTCGTATCTTGAATCTGCTGTAAACAGGTATGATGCAGTCATTTATGCTTACTGCCTTATGAGCAACCACTATCATCTGCTCCTGGAAACACCCTCCGGCAATCTTTCAAAAATCATGCAGCATATAAATGGCGCTTACACCAGTTACTTCAATTTAAAAAGAAAAAGGAGCGGACATCTGTTTCAGGGGCGCTATAAAGCAATAGTCATTGAAGCAGATGAATATGTCCAGGAGTTATCCCGCTACATACATCTCAACCCCGTGCGGGCGAACATGGTTGCCAGACCGGAAGAGTACCGGTGGTCAAGTTACCTTGATTACATCGGAGGCAGAAAGCGCCCTGACTGGCTGGAAACATCCTGCATACTTGATTATTTCGGCAAGGGTGAAGAACGCTTCGGAAAATACCGAGGATTTGTGGAAGAACTGCTGGGTAGTGAGTATGAAAGCCCGTTTGGCAGTGTGGTCGCCTCAACCATCCTTGGGAGTGAAAGCTTTGTTTGCGAGCTTACCGAAAAGCATGTTGATGGCAAACAGGGTGACCGGGAATTATCCTCAGCCAGAAAGCTGATATCTAAACCATCATTGCAGGTAATTCTTGCAGCGGTAGAGAATATCCTTGGGGGCAGCAGGGTAAGCAAAAACGCGACTATCTATCTTTGCCACAAATATAGCGGCGCAGGACTTAAGGAGATAGGCGATATGTTCGGTGTCAAGGAATCGGCAGTCTCACAGGCTAGTCGCAGATTTGCACAGGTGCTGGAGCGGGATAAAGAGTTGCAGGTGCAGATTGAAAAGGTCAGAAAGAGTCTTATGATATAAATAGTGTAGGTTTGACCCCATTTAGCCGTGTAGGTTTGACCCCATTTAGCCTCATGACCCCATTTAGCCTCAATGCTGCTTGGGATCTAGCTACTGCTCATTATTGGTCTTCCAGAGTTACAGAAGCTGTTGGCTCAGGAAGCATATGGATATTTTGTACATTCGATAAAGCGTTACGTGAAATAGCTACGAACTTGCTCACTGATTGTGATGAACAATATGATCTTGAGCATATTTCTTCCTTTGTATCTTCTTATTGGCCCAGCGAAAGTACAAATAGGATAATGAGCCGATATGGTGACCTCAATAGGAAAGCTAAAGATCCTTGCCGGAGGATTAACCAAGTTGCCACTCAAAAAGATTTGTTGGCCAAAATTCCTGAGCTCGAAAGTTTGGCCACTGTAGGGTGACTTCCACGTCCAACAGCACAGGAACAGAGTGACCAGTGCAGAAAAGAGCCCCAACAAGGCTTACGACCTGCCCGAATACCCGGTAGGTCAAAGCCATGCGCGTTACTGGAGACAACCAAACCCGAGTGAAGCCTGATTACGACTGCGCTATCATTGTAGTGATATTTTAGTTTCAAAAACTCTTAAATTATTTATAGATATCATTACAGTGATATTTATGTTGAATTAAGGCTTATTTTTAACTATCGTAGCACTGCAATAGTATTATAAGACGTAAAGCTCAAAAATGGAGCAGAGTATGCGAAAAGTAATAATACGGTTCCCTGTCCCAGAACCCCAGCCACTGCTTGATGCGGAGACACTCGGAGTCTTCGTGCGAGCAAGTCGCACCAAGACGGGCATGGGAATCCACGAGGCCGCCGCTTTCTGTGGTGTGGCTGTAGGCACCATGCAGAAGATAGAGAGAGCCAGTGGCGATGTTAAATTGAGCTCAATCCTGACTGTCTGTAAGATGCTTGGAATATCACTTACAATCGGTAGTAAGGTAAACTCATGACAGAAAACCTTCTAACCTACCTGGATGGCATTTATCTCGGAAAAATCATTCTCGATGGACCATTTGAGACTTATGGCCTGGAATATGACGAAACCTGGATTGAGGGTGGAGGATTTCCGGTCTCTCCACACCTGAAATTTCACAAATCATCTGATGATTCTGTCAGGCGTTTTCTTTCCAACCTCCTCCCTGAAGGGAGGTGGCTTGAGGAATTGTCGTTATCATCGCATATTTCCAAGTCAAACACCTTTGGGTTGATCGCCGCGATCGGATCTGAAACTACCGGGGCGCTCACCTTCCGTATTGGTGGTGAAGGGAGCGAGACAAACACGACTAATTTCCGACCAATTGAGACACAGGAACTGGAGGAAAGAATTCGGGAACGCAATGATAGGCCTATTAGCCTCTGGGACGGCAAGCAACGGCTTTCAACTGCAGGAGTGCAGGATAAATTACCCATATTGATTATGCCAGATGGCACTTTTGGCTTTGGCGAAGGAGATCTCGCCTCAACCCACATTCTAAAATTCGATACCAAGCAAAACATGCATCTTGTACTCAATGAATATATTTGTATGACACTTGCTCACCTGGCTGGTTTACCTGCGGCAAACGTCAAGTTTGAGAGGATTGGGGAACCGGTCCTGGTGGTAGAGCGCTTTGACAGAAAGTGGAGTGGTGACCAATTGATTAAGCGTCTTCATCTGATCGATGGGTGCCAGATGCTGGATTTGCTACCAACATACAAATATGAGCGGCCGTTCGGCAAAACTGGACATGCTGCTGGTTTGAGGACTGGCGCATCGTTGCAAATGTTATTTAATTCTGCCAAGTCATGCAGAGTCCCTGCTCTGACTATTAGGGACATGTTGAGCTGGACATTGTTTCAATTATTAATTGGCAACAGTGATGCTCATGCGAAAAATATTTCCTTTTTCGTTGGAAAAGAAGGCATTGACCTTGCGCCCGCATACGATCTGGTCTGTCTCGACGTCTTCGGGGATCAATATGATCGGGATATCGCGATGGCAATCGGCGACGTCTTTGATCCTGACGATATCCAGGCATGGCAGATGGCCGAGATGTGTTTTGAGTGCAAGTTGCCACAACGTCAGACAGCCCGGATGCTCGACTCGCTCTGTAACAACATGCTTCGCGCGCTGACTGAATTTTCTCTACCGGAACTTCTTACGTCTACTGAAGAAGAATTTGCACGGAATTTAATTGAGGTAATTACAGAAAAGGTTAATAGATATCAGGGATATGCGAAGCAGTTACCAGGATTAAAAATATAGAAAACAAGGGAAGTGAGCACTGAGGTGGCCGGGCTTTTCTTGAAGGCCAGAAGACGATACCAACAAGGCTTACGACCTGCACGAAAAACCCGGCAGGTCAAAGCCATGGCCGTTATCGCATTACCAATTGAGCATCATCGATCAGGAGGTTTCGAATGAAACAACAGGATGTACATCTATTTGTCTTTGATAGCTTGTCCGATTGGGAAACGGGTTACGCCGTCGCTGGAATAAACAACCCTCAGTTCCAACTTAACCCAGGCGGCTATCGTATACGAACCGTTTCGTTACAACGCACTTCCGTTCTGACCATAGGTGGTATTCGCATTGCGCCTGATCTCACGCTCGATAGCATCTCTCCAAAAGACAGTGCAATGTTGATACTACCGGGCGGCTCAGCTTGGGACTCTGGCCAAAATATGGAGGCCGTTGATGTCGCTAGCGCCTTCCTAAATGCCGGCGTGCCGGTCGCCGCAATTTGCGGTGCAACTGCTGGGCTCGCCCGAGGAGGACTACTGGATCATCGCCGACACACAAGTAATGCCCTTGAGTATCTGGCTGCCACTCAGTATAGAGGGGTATCGTTCTACGAAGATTCTTCTGCTGTAACTGATGACAACCTGATAACAGCATCTGGGATTGCCCCGGTTGACTTCGCTCAACACATTTTTCGGCGTCTGAATCTTTACCGTCCCGCAGTGTTGGACGCGTGGTACGGTCTCTTTAAGACCGGGAAGCCTGAGTATTTCGGCGCACTCATGCAGGCCGCAAATGCATAACCCGGCGCTCAACCTCGCTCCTTTCAGTCGCTGGACGCTGCGCGATAAAGCCGTGCAGCGCCGGTTAGCTCTGCGTTGACCAAATCCAGGATAATTATGCAATCTAAAAAGATCATTTATATTTTCACTGGCGGCACTATTGATCATTTCATTAACGGGATGTATGACCACCTCTCTAAAGGAGCCAAATCTAATGACCATCGGAAATACTTTTGACCACACAACTGGCTACTTGATCTCTTGTGGTGACGCACGAATCTACGTTGAGGAAAAAGGAAACCCCGAGTTGCCTGTATTGCTCATGCTGCATGGCGGCTTCGGCAACGTGGAAGACTTTAATTCCATTGCACCTGCATTGGGCGGGCGTTTTAGACTCATTGGCATAGATAGTCGCGGACATGGTAAATCAGGCCTTGGCACCGTCAAGCTGTCCTATGAGTCGCTGGCAGATGATCTCGCGAAAGTGATCAATTCGCTGGAGCTTCAGGAATTCAGCATTTTGGGGTTTAGCGACGGTGGCATTGCAGCTTATCGCTATGCAGCCAGACAAGATCCAAGGCTTCGCAAGATAGTCACAGTTGGGGCAAGATGGGAAATGAGCAAAGACGAGTCTGCATGGAAAATTATTTTTGGAATGACGGGCGAAATCTGGAAAACAAACTTCCCCTCAAGCTATGAAAGCTACATGCACCTGAATCCGGAACCAGACTTCGACCGCTTTGCTGCGGACGTGGTGGATATGTGGACAGACCTGAGTCCAGATGGGCACCCTGGATCGCTGATGTGTCAAATCACTAATGAAATGCTGATTGTCCGTGGAGAGAATGATCCGCTAACATCGCTCGACAGTATGACTAAACTTCGCAAGCATACGAACCATATGAACTTATTAAATATTCCATTTGCAGAACATGTTGCTTTTAATGATGCTCCAGAGGTTTTTCTTCGAGCCGTTGGCAAGTTCTTTGATGTGGCTCTTGTTTCCGAGTAGAAAGAGTGAACATATAAGTGCCGGCGATAACATTTGAAATGGAGGGCATTAAATGAAAGTCAATATGTACTATTTAATTGTTGGGGTTCTTTCAATTCTTTTCTGTTTTACGCACGCGTGGAATGGACATACTACTGTTTTACCTCTAGTTGATGCGGCTAATTTGGGGTTAATAACAAAAACAACTATTTTTTATATTTGGCATATTATTTCAGTTGAGAATTTAATCTTTGGTATAGCATTTTTTATAATGGCATTTTATAAAGATTCAACTAAAGTTAAATTTGCTGCTTGGATGATCACAGTTATTATACTTGCTCGTTGGCTAATCATTTTTAGTAGCACTCTGCTCAAAGATATTAATGGTATTAAAAACACACTTATAGATTCAGTAGCAATAATTATTTTTGTTGGTTTAATAATATTAGGCATAAGAAAGAAAGATAAGATTAGCTCTTGAACCATGGGAATATTCAGGGGACATCATGAATCAGAATCTGAAGCAGTTCATATATGGAGCGATTTTGATAGGATGAAAATGGAAAAGAACCACACGGTGATTATCGCCCGGCAGGAGCATGGGCTCTCCCGCAAACTGATGAACCCGAACGCCCTGCGCATCCTCTATCGCCTGAAAGACAACGGATTTGTCGGCTATCTCGTCGGCGGCTGTGTGCGCGATTTACTGCTCGGACGAGAGCCGAAGGACTTCGATGTGGTAACCAACGCCACCCCTGGCGAGGTGAAGCGGCTGTTCCGCAACTGTCGTCTTGTCGGGCGGCGGTTTCGTCTCGCGCACATCCATTTCCAGGATGAAATCATC
>JACMKU010000012.1 GCA_014379965.1 Chitinophagaceae bacterium | reverse complement strand
CATTGCCTCTTTCACATCATGTGTTCTAAGGATCATTGCACCATTTAAAAGGCCAATGGTATGCAATACTGTGCTGCCGTTTAAAGCTTCCTCAGCAGTCACCCCGAGAGTTTTGTATACAGTCGACTTCCGCGACACACCAAGCAGGATGGGAACGTCTAGCATTTGGAACACCGAGAGATTCCGCAACAACTCGAAATTGTGGTCGATCGTTTTCGCGAAACCGAATCCCGGATCTACGATGATGTCATTTATTCCTGCCGCCCGAAATTGCGGAAGTTGATGAATGAAGAAATCCAACACCTCTTTCGTCACGTCCGAATAGGTCGCCGCCTGTTGCATGGTCTCGGGAGTACCTTTCATGTGCATGAGTATGTAGGGCACCTGCAAAGAAGCCACTGTTTCTACCATTGCCACGTCCATACGTCCTGCACTAACATCGTTTACAATCGAAGCGCCCGCGGCAACTGCCTCGGAGGCGACTTTAGCGTAATATGTATCAATTGAGACAATGGCGGTAGGGTGTGCGATATGTATGGCCTCGATGGCGGGTATTACTCTTTTTAATTCCTCATCTTCGCCAACTCGTTCGCTTCCGGGTCTTGTACTCTGCCCTCCAATATCGAGGATGGTGGCGCCCTCCTGTAACATCCGCCCTGCCTCCTGTACGATGTGATCAGCGTCCTGGTGACGACTTCCTGCAAAGAAAGAGTCAGGCGTTACATTAATGATCGCCATCACTATCGGACGGTCGACCACTACCAACCTGCCTTTGCAATTCAATGTAAACATTACCGGGTGTTTCGTTATTTTTGACGATAAATGTAGACCGAAAGACTGGAAAAAAGTGCGTGGACAAGGAAACGATGTCGATAGTGTTGAGTAGGGTCTTATTTGCGAGATGAATTTACTTATGACTAAAACTGACAACCAGTACGACCAGGTGATCGTTTCCTGCAAGGAAATTTTCATCAAGAAAACCCGTGACTATGGTACCGCCTGGCGGGTATTGAGAACGATTTCCATTGTAGACCAAATATTCATAAAGGCACAACGCATCCGTACCATCCAGGAGAAGAAGCAGCAGAAAGTAGTGGACGATATTTCTGCTGAATTCAAAGGGATCTTAAACTACGCAATAATCGGTCTCATTCAACTGGAGTTGCCAGCTGATGCACCAGAAGAATTGGAATGGCCGGCAGCTTCATCTCTGTATGACACATATGTGGAGCGTGCAAAAAAGCTCATGCAAGATAAGAATCATGACTATGGTGAGGCTTGGCGAAGCATGAGCCAGGAGAGTTTTGTCGACCTCATTCTGATGAAGCTTCAGCGGATTCGCCAAATATTAGCGAACGAGGGAAAGACAATAATGAGCGAGGGAATTGATGCGAATTATAATGATATTGTAAACTATGCTGTGTTCGCGATGATACTGAATCCGCATTTCGAATAAGGCTGAATACTACGATGCTGACGTTGGTTATCGAGTTAGGCTGAATACAGGGATGCTGATCTTGATTATCGAGGTAGGCTGAATACAGGGATGCTGACGTTGATTATCGAGTTAGGTTGAATGCAGGGATGCTGACGTTGATTATCGAGTTAGGTTGAATGCAGGGATGCTGACCTTGGTTATCGAGTTAGGCTGAATACAGGGATGCTGAACTTGGTTATCGAGTTAGGCTGAATACAGGGATGCTGATCTTGATTATCGAGTTAGGCTGAATACAGGGATACTAGATACTTGATGCCAGACGCTGGCTGTAGAAGGACAGTTCGAAGAGTTAGTGAATTTCAAATTCAGAACATCCAGTATCCTTCCTTGAAGGTATCTCGTATTCAAGGATAGTATCAAGCATCTAGCATCCAGTATCCAGTATCCAGTATCCAGCATCCAGCATCCAGCATCGAGTATCCAGCATCCAGTATCCAGCATCCAACATAAACAATGACCAAATGAAACTTCTCATTACCATAATTCGCATCATCGTTGGAGTCCTGTTTATATTCTCCGGTCTTGTAAAGGCCAATGATCCGCATGGATTGAGTTATAAGATGCAGGAGTTTTTTGAACTTTGGGGTGTCGATCAATTTAATTCATTCACACTCGCCCTTTCTATCCTGATGAATGCCTTCGAGATTATCGCGGGCTTCGCATTGTTGATCGGCTGGCGTATCAGGTTGTTCAGTTGGCTCCTCCTATTACTCATTCTCTTCTTCACATTTCTTACAGGGTATACGTATATCACAGGCAAACCAACCAATTGCGGTTGCTTCGGAGACTGTATCCCGATTACTTCGAAAACTTCGTTTCTGAAAGATGTAGCGCTTACGTTAATGATCGGTTTTCTTTTCTGGAAATGGAGGCAAATCAGGCCGCTGTTCTCTTCAAGGACGAGCGCTATCGCTATGATCGCGGTAACGATCTTCAGCTTCGGTATACAGTGGTATGCACTCAATTACCTTCCTGTGGTAGATTGCCTTCCGTTCAAGAAAGGAAACAACATCTCCGAGAAGATGAAATCTCCGCCGGGCTCTGTGCCGGATAGCTTCGCCATAGTATTCATCTATGAAAAAGGAGGAAAAGAATACGAGTTCGCACCAGCGGATTTACCTGATGATCTCGATACTTATAAATTTGTAAAACGATCCGATAAACTCGTCCGCAAAGGTAATGCCGATCCGCCCATTAAAGGGTTCGGGCTTTCGGGAATTACGGACCTCGATTCAACCCAGACAATCCTTTCGCTTCCTAATGCCATATTATTATTCTGCGAAGACTTCTCTGTACCCGTCTCACGTTGGCAGGATGATTTCGTAAAACTTTACACGTTGGCCAAGAGCAAACAGGTTCCCGTCTACGCGGTAACCACCCAGCTCACGGAGGCGAATGCCCAGTTTGCAAAGACTCCTTTCAGTGACATCACGGTACTGAAGTGCGATTATACGGCTATCCGAACTGCGGCTCGTGCGAACCCGACCGTTTATCTTCTGAAAGAAGGAACGATTGAAGGTAAGTGGAGCTATAGGGATATGAATGAATTGACCGATAAACTTGGAGGTATACAATCGGTGCCGACCGTTGTTTCGACAGACACAATCAAAACGCAATAGTGATAAGATACATCGCTAAAAAATTATTGTATGGCCTCCTGGTATTGATAGGGGTAGTAGTGCTCGTGTTCTTCCTGTTCCAGGGATTCGGTGATCCCTCACGAATTGTGATGGGACAGACGGGTGATTCAACTACTCAATCTAACATCCGTAAAGAATTATACCTCATCAACGACAAGGGAGAACCGATTTCGAAATTCAGGCAATTTCTTTTCTACCTGAATGATGTGTCACCAGTCGCCGTTCACAGCAAGCAGGATATCGAGACAAAGAAGTTGAGGGGGATCTTTATAGGCGGCGACAAAAAAGTTGGGATCAAGGTCCCGTATTTACGCAGGTCATACCAGACCAAGAGGGAGGTATGGAGTATACTTATGCAGGCATTACCTGGTACATTGATATTGGCCGTTGCTGCGATGCTCATCGCCACTCTCATTGGTATTCCATTGGGTGTCGTGGCGGCGGTCAGGCAAAACACCTGGATAGATACTTCGGCCATCTTCTCCAGCATCGTAGGCATTTCAGCGCCCTCATTCTTCATGGGGATCATCGTTGCCTATTTGTTTGGATTCGTACTTAGCGACTGGACGGGCCTGCATATATCAGGAAGCTGGTATGATATTGATGATGTTACCGGCGAGCGTCGTCTCACTCTCCAGAATCTCATCTTACCCGCACTAACACTCGGAATAAGGCCGTTGGCCATCATCACCCAACTAACCAGGAGTGCCATGCTGGACGTGCTCGACCAGGACTATATCCGGACTGCCTATGCGAAAGGGCTTACCAAACGGAAAGTAATCTGGAAGCATGGACTTCGGAACGCACTAAACCCTGTCATCACAGCGGTAACGGGGTGGTTTGCCGAATTGCTTGCGGGTGCGTTCTTCGTGGAATACATATTCGGATGGCAGGGGTTGGGAAAGGTCACGGTCGATGCATTAGAGAAACTGGACTATCCCGTAGTAATGGGGTCTGTGCTGATTGCCGCCGCATTCTTCATCTTGATAAATATCCTGGCGGATATATTGTATGGGGTGGTGGATCCGAGGGTGAAGGTCGTTTAACGTTTAAGGGTTTAACGTTAAACGTTCTTATAGCATGTACAGTCTATTCATTTAGGAATTTAATAGTTTGATAGTTTAATAGTTTAATAGTTTCGGTGAGTGATTCAAAATTCTTATTTAAGATTAATCAGGGCGGCGGATACCTTGCCGGTCTACTCATTACGATCCAGATTTTTCTTCTAGGTCAACTGTTTTTTGCAATAGGTACGAGTTCTGCTGTGGGCCGAATTTGCGATATCACTGAGAAAACGAGCGTTGGAAGATATCGCGGGCGGGTTGAAATTTATTTTGCCTGTTTTACCACCACCGACGGTTCTCAAATACGCCTTCGCGTTGGTTCCAATCTCGGATACGAGTTGGAGGATAAAGTAAGCGTAATCTACAAAAAGAATAACCCGACAAAGGCGCGACTTGATCGATTTTCGGAATTCTGGTTGATTCCATCCTTTCCTTACATCATCGTCCTTGCAATAATCATGGGATTAGTGAAGGCATTGTATGTGAAGAAAAAATACCTGGTGATTGAGACTAAGCCGGTGAGGATGTATATGGAGTAGTGAGTGGTCAATGGTCAGTGGTGAGTGGAGTCCGAAATTTCGAATGTCCTAAAGTCCGGGGGTGGCATAGCAACCTTCATTAACGATAATCATGGGGCCATTCACTATTCACTATTCACCACTCACTGAATTACCACCTCATTCACCACCCGCTGCCCCAACGCTTCGTTTACGCGTTGTTTGATCTTCTCCCGTTGGTACATTAGTTCGTGCTTGAGTGGCGCCACGTGAGTAGTGATGATAAGTTTGTCGCCGATGATCTGCAATTTATCGGTATAGCGCGCGACAGTCTTGCCCATTACTTCTTCCCAGACATTTTCAATCTGTAGAGCTTGTATTCCACCTTTTATTCGGCTCTTATTCAGGAATTCCTTGATGGCGTCGCTGAGAGAGAGTTCACCCATGATACGAAGGTAAGTAATGAGTTTAACGTTTAAGGGTTTAACGTTTAACGTTCTTAAAGAGGGAAAGTCATTACCGCTTTCCAAACTGTTCGACGTTCATAAGTTTGACGAATCAAAGAACGTTAAACGTTAAACCCTTAAACGTTAAACGCCTACAACCCCACCATCTCAAACCCCACCCCAAGGGACTCGAGTTGTAGCCGCAACCTCTCCTTACTCGTATCAGTTATAAACACCTGCCCCTCGTTTTCCACACAGACCTTCTGAAGGAGGTTGCTAATGCGGCTTTCATCAAGCTTCTCGAAGACATCGTCGAGGAGAAGGAGCGGAGGGAAGCCTTTGTCTTTTTTCAGCACTTCAAGCTCTACGAGTTTGAGCGCAAACAATAGGCTCTTTCGCTGTCCCTGGGATGCGATGTTGCGGAAGAATTGCGAACCCAGTGTAATTTCGATTTCATCGCGATGCGTTCCGGCGGTGGATCTACACGCTGCGAAATCGCGTGACCTGGCGGCGGCTAGCAAGGCAGGAAAGGAAGAGGGTAGCAGCTGGCTCTCATACAAGAGAGTAATATCTTCCGGTTGCATCGCTATCTCGTTATACATGTGTTTCACCTGGGGTAGAAAAGAGACCAGGAATTCCTTGCGACGATCAAAAATGTATTCGCCGGGTTTTACCAGTTGTTCATCAAGGACATCTAGAAGGGATAGATCCCGGTTGTTTGTTTCAGCGAATGAACGCAAAAGAGAATTCCTTTGCTGAATAAGTTTTGTGTACGTAATTAGGTGTTGCAAGTATTGGCTGTCCAGTTGGGATAGCAAGGAATCGAAGAATTTTCGTCGTTCCTCGCTTCCGCCGGTGATCAATATGGAATCATCAGGAGCAATTACGACACATGGGTACCGTCCTATGTGACGTGAAAGCTTGTCGTAGACCTCATGGTTGATGGAAAATTCTTTCTTGCCGGTCTCACGAAGAATACAAACGACATGCTCCGGCCTATCGTTCAGTTGGACCCTGGCTTCCAGGCGAAATCCATTTTTGCCCTGTTGCACATTGTTGGCATCAACACGGCTGAAGTAGCTTTTCGTCATGCAGAGATAGTGAAGGGCATCCAGGAGGTTTGTCTTGCCTACGCCATTATTTCCACAGATGCCTATTATCCTTTCTGCAAATGAAAAAGAACGATCCGAGTAATTCTTAAACTGTAGCATCGAAAGGGAGTGGAAAGTCAACATTGTTGCAAGTTAAGGACCGTTTAACGTTTAACGTTTAAGGGTTTAACGTTCTTAAATCCCACCAGATCCCCAGTCATCGATCTGGCTCAAGAATGAAAAAACTATCCCCCTTAAGAACGTTAAACGTTAAACCCTTAAACCTTAAACGCCGGCACGTCGATAACTGCCTGACAGAGATTCTTTTCCGTGCCGGAAATCCTGATTCTTAAATTGCTTTCTTTCCCTTATTTTTGCGGCTCAAATTTTAACCCATTGGCTACCAAATTCTCCAAAGAAACTTACCTCTACTGGTACGAGCTAATGCAGCTCATCCGCCAGTTCGAACTGATGGCAGAGGAAAAGTATAAAATGGACGGTAAAATTCGCGGCTTCTTTCATGCATATATCGGACAGGAAGCTATTGCGGCCGGCTGCATGACCGCCACCAGGCCGGAGGATCTTTACATCACTGCTTATCGGGATCACGGCCTGGCGATTGCCAAGGGCGTGTCGGTAAATAGTTGTATGGCTGAATTGTATGGCAAGGCGACAGGTTGCGCCAAGGGTAAAGGTGGAAGCATGCACTTCTTCGGCAAGGATGTGAATTTTTATGGTGGACACGGTATCGTGGGCGCACAGATAGGTACAGGTGCTGGCCTGGCGTTTGCTGAAAAATATCGCGATACAGATAACGTGGTTCTGTGTTATTTCGGTGATGGAGCCGCCCGCCAGGGTATGTTGCACGAGACATTTAACCTCGCAATGCTTTGGAAACTTCCTGTAATCTTCATTTGCGAGAATAACAACTACGCTATGGGTACCTCGGTAGAGCGTACTTCAAACGTGGTAGATATCTATAAGCTTGGCGACGCTTATGAAATGCCAGCCGATACGCTTGATGGCATGAGCGCTGAAGCCGTACACGAAGGCGTTGCCCGTGCAGTGAAAAGAGCACGTGAGAAAGGTGGACCCACGTTGCTGGAAATAAAAACGTATCGCTACAAGGGACACTCTATTAGCGATCCCCAAAAATACCGCACCAAAGAAGAGGTAGATGAATACAAGGGAAAGGATCCCATTCACCAGGTTCGAAAGACGATCCTCGATAGCAAGTTTGCATCAGAGAAGGACCTGGCTGCGATCGATAAGAGAGTTGACGATATCGTGGTAGAATCGGTCAAGTTTGCGGAAGAGAGCCCCTGGCCGGGTGATGATGAAGTGTTGAAGGATGTTTATATGGATAAAAATTACCCGTTTATTGTGGATTGAGTTACGGGTTACGAGTAAAAAAGTAATATAGATAATTATGGCAGACAAGAACGTAGTACATGAAGGTGACAACGCCGAGGTAGTGATGGCAAAGGCGAAGGACTTCTGGACACGCAACAGTAAATTAATTTCCATCGTTTGTGTGGTCGTGGTTCTAGCGGTGGCTGGGTATTTCATTTACACCAACTACATCCAGAAACCGAAAGAGCAGGCATCAGTCGACGCTATTTATAAGGCTGAAGAATACTGGCGCATGGATTCATTCGCCCTTGCTTTAAAAGGCGATGGCCAACACCTTGGCTTCCTCAAAGTCATCGACAAATATGGTGGTACCGACGTAGGCAACCTAGCCCAGTTCTACGCAGGCGCATCGTATCTGAAACTCGACGATAATGCGAATGCAATCAAGTACCTGAAGAAATTCAAGACTGATTCGAAGCCGATGCTGACCAGGAAGTATAAACTTCTTGGCGACGCGAGCGCAGATCTCGGAAAGAACGAGGATGCGGTGGACTACTATAAAAAAGCGGCCGGCGCATTTGAGAAAGATAAAGATGCATCAGCTGAAGCATTGTTCCTCGCTGCCTATCTAACTGACAAGGTGTTGAAGCAGAAAGATAATGCAATCAAACTCTACAAAGAGTTGAAAGAAAAATACCCTTCTACCAAGGAGGGCGGACAGGTAGATAATTATCTCGCACAGTTGGGTGTTTACAATGTAAACTAACATGGCTGACGTAACCAATAGTAAATTATTACATATTGATACAGGCATTCTGAATATTCAGGATGCCTGTATCGTTTTAGTCAAGACCGAATGGAATGCATCAATCGTTGACGAGTTGGAGAGGGGATGTATAAATGAGCTGAAAAAGCATGGCGTCGCGACGATCATCAGCATTATGGTTCCCGGCGCATTCGAGATTCCATTTACCATAAGAAATCATTGGGAGAAAAACGGCACGACCACCAAAAAGCCTTCCGCATATATTTCCCTCGGATGCATCGTGCGTGGCGATACTCCGCATTTCGATTATGTTTGCCGGGCGGTTACGGATGGAGTTGTGCAGTTGAATTTAACCTTGCCCGTTCCGACTATCTTTGGAGTATTGACCGTCGACAATGACCAGCAGGCGAAGGAAAGGATCGGTGGAAAGCATGGCCATAAGGGCGAGGAGGCGGCAATAACTGCTTTGAAAATGATCAGCCTAACCAAATCGTAGACGATTCATGAATGTACAGATCTTCATACCCTGCTTTGTTGACCAACTTTATCCTGACACGGGTTTTAATATGGTAAAAGTGTTGGAGAAAGCTGGCTGTACGGTTAGCTACAATACAGCCCAAACCTGTTGTGGGCAACCCGCCTTCAACGCGGGGTTCTGGGATGAGGCCAAATCTGTTTGCGCGAAATTTCTTAAAGACTTCAAGGGTAGCGATTATATCGTTGCTCCGAGTGCAAGTTGCGTAGGATTCGTTCGTAATTATTATACCAAACTCTTCGAGAATTCGTCATTACATCATGAGGTAGTAGATATCGGAAGACGTACGTTCGAATTTTCAGAGTTTCTCATAAAGGTGTTGAAGAAAGACGACTTCGGCGCCACTCTCGAAGGCAAGGCTACTTATCATGATAGCTGTGCCGGACTCAGGGAGTGCCGGATCAAACAGGAACCGAGGCAGCTACTTAATAATGTAAAGGGTTTAGAGATAGCTGAGATGAACGATGTTGAGACCTGCTGCGGGTTCGGCGGCACTTTCGCCGTTAAATTCGAATCCATCTCCATGGGCATGGGTGAGCAAAAAGTCGAAAACGCCCTTGCCACGGGTGCGAAATACCTCATTTCAACAGATCATTCCTGCCTCATGCACCTTCACGGATATATCAAGCAAAAAGGATACTCGCTTCAAACGCTGCACTTGGCGGATGTGTTGGCGAATGGATGGTAGGTTGAGGCGGGAGGCTGGAGGCGGGAGATGATAGGCGGGAGGCAGTAGCCACTGGATACTGGACCGTCATTGCGAGCGAAGCGAAGCAACTAGATACTAGATACTATGAAAAAAAGTCCCGCTTTCGCGGGACGATAGGGGACGGTCGCTGTATGTTATGCTCGGGTTATTTCGGTAATACAACGTGATCAATAACATGGATCACACCATTGCTTTGGTAAACATTCTTCACTGTAATCATTGCCGTTCCTCCGTTCTCATCCTTTAGCCAGTAACTGCCATTCTTCTTCATCACCCATAATTTCCCACCTGCTACTGTCATCAACTCACCGCCATTCTTGATCTTTTCATCGAGAGCTTTTGTATCGAGTTTTCCAGCTACCACGTGATAGGTGAGAATACCGGTCAGCTTGCCCTTGTTCTCTGGTTTAACAAGTGCCTCAACGGTTCCCTGTGGCAACATATTGAAGGCTGCATTTGTTGGTGCAAAAACAGTGAATGGGCCAGCACCCTGAAGCGTCTCGACTAAACCGGCAGCCTGCACCGCCGCTACGAGTGTTGTATGGTCTTTCGAATTGACTGCATTCTCAACGATGTTCCTGGAAGGATACATGGGCGCGCCGCCTACTTCAACTGTTCTCTCTGTCATCTTCTGAGCGAAGGCAACATTCATGGTCAATAGACCAGCAATAATAATTACGATCGACTTCATCTTTTTCATAAAAATGTCGTTTAATTTTTTTGTTGAAAATATTTAACTGTATCTCGTTTCTTCGGGTAAGGTGAGTGTCACATGTAACCACGAATAAATACGGCGAGTATTGAAGCCTTGGTTTTACATTAGCTCAATATTTATTTATTCAACTTCCGGTATATTTGAAATCCACAAACAACCCTTCTTCGTATGGCATATTGGCTAGTCAAATCTGAACCCTCTGTATATAGTTACTCACAACTTGAGAAAGACAAGCAAACAACCTGGGATGGTGTTCGCAACTATGCAGCCCGGTTACATCTTCGCGCCATGAAGAAGGGAGACGAAGTTTTCTTCTATCATAGCAATGAAGGTCTCGCTATTGTGGGCATAGCCAAGGTAAGCAAGGAAGCCTACCAGGATCCATCTACCGATGACGAAGCATGGGTAGCCGTCGACCTGAAACCGTATAAGAAATTAAAGAACCCTGTCACCCTCGACATAATAAAAAAAGACAAGCGCCTTTCCAACATGGCGCTTG
>JACMKU010000154.1 GCA_014379965.1 Chitinophagaceae bacterium | reverse complement strand
ATTGGGCAAGCCTGCTTTCGTTAAAGGCAATCCGTTCATGGGATCAGCCACTGCCGGACACCCGGGATATGCAAACTCACCAGGCGGAGGTCAAACTGGACGCGCTTCCGATCGGTGAGTACATCCTGATCGCCTCTACTGATAGATCATTTAGTTTAAAAAAAGGAATACTCGGATCACGGGTGTTCTTCATCTCCAATATAAGTTTCGTCAATAGTGGCCGTAATTATTTTGTACTCAACCGCGACAATGGCCGGCCTCTTGAGCGCGCTGACGTGCAGGTATGGGAACAGAAATACGATTACAAGACTTCTAAATATGTCAAGCAGAAATTCGGAACGTATGCGACCGATAAGAACGGCTATTTCGCACTTGCATTGCCGAAAGAGCAACCCTATGGCAGCCACAACTACAACCTGGAAATCAGGCACGGTGGCGATCATCTCGATATGAATGAGTTCCTGGACGATTATTATTACCACCCAGGATCAAATGCGACAGTTCCTGCATTATCGATATTCCTATTTAGCGACCGCAGCCTGTACAGACCGGGTCAAACCGTTTTTTTCAAAGGCATCGCATTGGACAAGAATCCAGCTGCGAAGACCGCAAATATTCGTGCTGGCCTGGAAACAACGGTTTACCTGACCAACCCCAATAGCCAGAGAGTCGACTCGATAAAGGTGAAGACAAATGAATTTGGTTCGTTCTCGGGCAAATTCCAACTACCTGCCGGAACATTGAATGGACAATTTTCAATAGGTACATTTAGTGAAACACAGATCGCTATCCAGGTCGAAGAATACAAGCGGCCCAAATTCTATGTCGAGTATGAACCACTCAAAGGAACATACCAGGTGAACGAACTCGTGAAAGTAACCGGAGTGGCGAAGGCCTATGCAGGCAATACGATAGATGGCGCAACTGTCACCTATCGCGTAGTAAGGCAACCAAGGTTCTTATACCCATGGATGTTCTGGAGAGGATGGTATCCTCCTACCCCACCCATGGAAATTGCCCACGGGCAGGCGACCACGGACAAAGATGGCAAGTTCATCATAGAATTCACTGCCATACCCGATCTCTCGATTGAACGCAAACTGGATCCCGTATTTGATTATAAAGTATACGCCGACGTCACCGACATCAATGGTGAGACGAGGAGTGCGGAGAAAGTTGTTTCGGTGAGTTATAAATCTCTCCTGTTAAAGGTGATGATGAAGGAGAAAATTGCTACAGATAGTCTCAACAAAATATTTATCAGGACGGAAAACATGAGCGGCGAATATGCCCCGGCAGTCGCGAGGGTAGTCATTAGCCGTCTTAAAGAAGAGAAAAGGTTGATCCGTCCACGCCTTTGGGAGAGACCCGATCAATTTGTTATGTCGAAGGAAGAATATATCAGGCATTTCCCATTGGATGAATACGCGAACGAAAGCGATCCTAAATCATGGGAAAAGGGAGAAAAGGTATTCGAGAAAACCGATTCGGTTCGATCAAACGGTGAATGGGCATTGACGGGCTCGAACTATCAACCCGGATATTATGTAGTGGAAATATTCACAAAGGATAAGAATGGAGAAGAAGTGAAAGATGTGAGGTATGTAGAGCTGTACGACCGCAGGAGTAACAAATTGAATATACCCGAGTACTTGTGGACGGAAGCAATCGGGCCGTTGGCGCCGGGGCAGAGTGGCATGGTGCAGTTAGGAACGTCTGCTGACAATCTCTTCGTGATCAAACAGGTCGACAAGGGTACGGGCGATAGCCAGGAGAACAAGAGCAATTTCTCTTTCCTTTCGTTAAATAATGAGAAACGAGCCGTGGACGTTTCGGCTAGTGAAGCTGACCGGGGCGGATTTGGAATAGCCTTTCTATTCGTGAAGCACAATCGTTTCTTCCAATTCAGCCAGGCAGTAGAAGTACCCTGGACCAATAAGATATTGGGGATCGAGTTTGCTACTTATCGGGATAAAGCATTACCGGGCAGCGCGGAAAGATGGAAAATAAGATTGACAGGTCCGGGGAATGAGAAACTCGCGGCCGAGATGTTGGCAAGCATGTATGATGCTTCGCTTGATCAGTTTTATGGACACCATTGGTCAATACCGGGTATCTGGCCTGTGTATGCTAATAGGCTTGCGTGGAATGGAAGTAAAAATTTCGCTTCAGTTCAGGCCATGATAGAGCAGCATGAAGACGAAGAATACAAGTCTGTCGATAAGAGGTATGATGTTTTGCTTACCTCAATAAATCCCTACGACGGAAATATTTATGGAGGCAGAGGCAATAGGTATTATAAGATGGCTGCGGGTGCACCTCCAGTCGCCCAAGATTCCAGGGCCGAGTCGGAAGAGGGATATAGGCGAGTCGGAGCTGTTAGCGTAGAAGCGCTTGGAAATACAAGTGGGCAGGCAGATTCAACTGCAGTCGAAACAAGGACTAGCGCTTCGGATAAAGAGCAACAGGCAAGAAGGGACGATCCCGCTGTCCAGATCCGAAAGAATTTTAATGAGACCGTATTCTTCTTCCCCGAACTGCGTACAGACAGCAGTGGAGCGATCGAGTTTAGCTTCACGCTTCCGGATGCCTTGACGCGTTGGAAATTCCAGGCAATTGCTCACACAAAAGATCTCGCTTTTGGCTATGCCAGCAAAGAGATAATTACACAAAAGCAACTGATGGTGCAACCTAATGCACCCCGGTTCCTCCGCGAAGGAGACAAGATCGTGTTCAGTGCTAAAATCGTCAACCTCGCTGAAGATGAGATGAGCGGACAGGCGGAATTGCAGCTCTTCGATGCGGCAACCAATCAGCCAGTGAATGCCGGGTTTAATCATTCTGCGGTGACAAAACCTTTTAAGGTTACAGCAGGACAAAGCGCAGTTGTGGTGTTTCCATTGGAGATTCCATCTTCATTCTCCTCGGCCCTGGTCTGGAAGATTGTTGCGAAAGCTACGAAGTCGGGTGCGAATCAGCAGGAAGCATTTAGCGACGGTGAAGAGAATGTTCTTCCCGTATTATCGAACAGAATGCTGGTTACCGAGACAGTGCCTATGCACCTGCGTGGAACAGGCACGAAGACATTCAGCTTTGATAAGCTATTGCAATCGGGCAACAGCAGCACCTTGAAGAATCACACGCTCACTATTGAATACACTTCAAATCCCTCGTGGTATGCAGTGCAGGCATTGCCTTACTTAATGGAGTATCCGTATGATTGCGCGGAACAGATCTGGAATCGCTATTATGCGAATTCAATAGCAACAATGATCGTCAACAGCGCCCCGCGTTTAAAACAAATCTTCGAACAATGGAAGACAAAAGATACAGCGGCTCTACTGTCGAACCTGCAAAAGAACGAAGAACTGAAGTCGGTTCTACTTGAAGAGACACCATGGGTGTTGCAAGCGAAGACAGAGGCTGAACAAAAAAGAAATATTGCACTTTTATTCGATATGGTGCACATGAGCGGGCAATTGAACGGCTCGTTTCAGAAACTCATAGAAATGCAAAGTAGCAATGGCGGCTTCGTCTGGTTCAAAGGTGGGCCGGATGATCGGTACATGACTCAATACATTGTTACCGGTATTGGTCACCTCAGGAAATTGAATGCTCAGGCAAATGGACAGGAGCCAAAGTTGAAACAGATCCTCGCTAGGGCTATTCCATACCTGGATCAGAAGATGGCAAAGGATTACGCCGACCTTGTGAAGTCCAAGGCCGATCTGGCAAAGCAAACCCCGGGTTCGTACGTCATTCAATATTTGTACATGCGCAGTTTCTTCCCAGAATATAAAATTCAGGCTAGTGTACAAACGGCTTATAACTACTACAGGGGCCGCGCACAGAAGACCTGGACACAACAAAGCAAGTACATGCAGGGAATGCTGACATTAGCGTTGGGAAGAACGGGCGATGCTGCAACACCAGCGGCGATATTGAAATCTCTCAAGGAGACCTCGATAAATAATGAAGAGCTTGGCATGTATTGGAAGGATACGAATCGTGGCTGGTGGTGGTATGAACTGCCAATAGAGCGGCAGGCATTGTTGATAGAAGCCTTCCATGAAATTGGAAAAGACACGCGTACCGTCGATGACCTTCGTACATGGTTATTAAAAAATAAACAAACGAATAACTGGGAGTCTACTAAGGCGACGGCAGAGGCATGCTATGCATTATTGCTAACAGGCTCCTCGTGGACGACAGCAGAACCCACAGTCAGAGTTCAGTTGGGAAATACCACTGTAAGCTCTGCCGATAACAAACTCGAGGCGGGCACCGGCTACTTCAAGAAAACTATCGAGGGTTCCGCGATTACACCTTCTATGGGGAATATATCACTGTCGCTTTCACCCATAAATACATCTAATTCAGGTAGCACAACCACAGGACCGAGTTGGGGCGCCGTGTACTGGCAATACTTCGAAGACATCGATAAGATCACCACGGCTGCAACACCACTGCAACTGTCGAAGAAGCTATTTGTAGAGACCGTCTCCGACCGTGGTCCGGTGTTGACACCAGTAAATAACGGGGCTTCATTGAAAGTTGGAGATAAGATCAAGGTGCGAATCGAGTTGAGAGTCGATCGCGACATGGAGTATGTGCATATGAAGGACATGAGGGCAGCAGCTATGGAACCAGTGAATGTATTAAGCGGATATAAATGGCAGGGAGGCTTAGGATACTATGAGACAACGCGTGACGCCAGCACGAACTTCTTTTTCAATCTACTTAGAAAAGGGACTTATGTGTTCGAGTATACGTTGTTCGTGACCCATGCCGGCGATTTCAGTAATGGTATAACGACTATTCAGAGTATGTATGCACCGGAGTTTAGTTCGCATAGTGAGGGGATTAGAGTGAAGATTAATTAAGGCGACCGCGAGTCCGGAAGACCGAAAGTCCGAAAGACGTCCACAATGATAGCAAGTGAACTTCCGTTTGGACGGGTGGTCTTTCGGACTTCCGGACTTTCGGACTTCCTGTCTCTTTTCGGACTTCCGGACTTCCGGACTTTCTCTGCTATTTTTGCGAATGCACTTCGACTTCCTCATCATAGGCCAGGGCATCTCCGGCACCTTCCTCTCCTGGTACCTTGAAAAGCAGGGAGCCAGCTTCCTTGTCATTGATGATAATGATAAGCATGCGCCGTCGAAAATAGCGGCCGGTGTAATCAATCCCGTAACTGGCCGGAGAATGGTCACAGTTTGGATGGCGGCGGATGTCATCCCTTTTGCACGACAGGCTTACCTCGATATAGGATCAGAGTTGGGAATCACCGCGATTTCCCAGAAGAACATCATCGATTTTTTTCCCAATCCCTTCATGCGAGAGAACTTCCTAAAACGACTCGCGGAGGGAAATGAATATATCAGGGAGGCTAAAGCAGCCGATACCTTCCCGCAATACTTCAACTATGATTTCGGATGCGGCGAGATCGAGCCTGTATACATGGCTCACGTCGAGACGCTTTTGCCCGCTTGGCGTCGCCACCTGCAGATGAACAATCGCCTTCAAGAAGAAAAGTTCGACATAGGTGCATTATCCATTACGTCCAACTCAGTCTCGTATAAAGACATCATGACCGATATAGTCATTTTCTGTAATGGCGCTGGAGGATTCGAGAATCCCTATTTCAAACTCCTCCCCTTCGCTCCTAGCAAAGGAGAAGCGCTAATAGTCGAGGTGCCGGGTCTACCCCATTCACACATCTATAAGAGGTCTATGCTGCTCGCGCCATTGCAAAGTGGCGCGGACCTTTTTTGGGTTGGGTCCAATTATGCGTGGTCGTTCGATAATGCAGATCCTACCAGCACCTTCCGCGAGGCCACTGAGAAACTATTAGATAGCTGGTTAAAGATTCCATACCGCGTGTTGGAACACCTGGCGGGTGTTAGACCCGCCACAATCGAGAGAAGACCTTTCGTGGGCATGCATCCCGCATACCCACGCATCGGCATATTGAATGGTTTGGGCACGAAGGGTTGCTCCCTGGCGCCATACTTTTCAAATGCACTAGTAGATCATCTTTTACACGACAAACCCATCGCCACTGAGGCGAGTATTGGTCGCTTTGAAAGAATGCTGAAAAAATGAGAAAGGTTGACCTTTTTAGGCAACCGCAAGCTGTAAGCGTGCAAGTCTTCGTTTCTTAAAACGACGATAGAGATAGATGACTGTTAATGTTATCATGTGGTTCGGATTTAAGCGATTTTGTTTTTAGTCAATGGATCCTGGTTCAATACACGGACTAACACCTCATAGAGTTCAGGCATGTTAAGCCTGAGTCCCGCAGGATTCACGAAAAAAGCTTCAACACTTACTGCCCAGAATTCATGCAGGTTGCTGAATGCATAACTTCTCAAATAGCTACGTCGATTTGTAATGACATCCGCAAGGATGGCACCTGTACTGCTAGAAAATTTTTCGTAGTTGAGACGAAAATGAGAATCGACTCCATATTGCGCAAAGAAATTATTGTAAACGAGTGCATGAGCCATCTCGTGTACGGCTACGTTCACATTGTCTTTAGTCTTGGTCGAATAGCCATACAAGAAGTGCTTTAACGAAAGGTAAATTCCATCAGGAGCAACATGTCCGATATATAATTCTTCATCATTGTCCATGTGGTAAGCATCGGCCAGAACATAGATATCCCTGAAATACGACATCATGTAGTTCTTTAATCCGAAAGTTACCTGTATGGCAGATGCGCTTACAAGGATCGCGGTGTCATCGTTGTTCTCGAGACCTATGTAATGGAACTTCTTATTTGCTTTGAACTGATATACTCTTTTTACAAATTTTAATTTCGATTCAGGTGGCAGATCATTGAAGTAAGAGAAGACGCTGCCAATGATAAATGAGTAGTTATTATAGACCGTATCACTGATCTCAACTTCCTCTGCAGGATGCTCCAACGGAGCTTTAGCTGCACGCGGAGAGAAGAAGCTGTTTAGTTTGTGAAGTAATCCCTGCATAGTGTACGGTTGGTTCATAAATGTAATTCAAGAACGTGTTATATGCAAACAAAATCCGAGTAATTACCTCTAGTAAATCTACGAGCCGATGATTAACCTTACTATTAATCAAGAGCCTATCTTATTCAAAATAAAATCTTTCAGAGGATCGTAGTTTTACCTGCTTGTTCGAGCTTAGTGAGTTTAAAAGTTTAAGGGTTTGAGAGATTACTCGTTTAAGGGTTTAAGAGTTTAAGGGTTTAAAAGTTCTGTAAAGGGTACTGTCAATACGGTATAGTATCACTCTTCTAAGTGAACCATTAAACCATTAAACCATTAAACCATTAAACTATTAAACTATTAAACTATTAAACCCTTAACCCGTTAAACTTGTAGACCAATTTGCGACCTCGGAACAGGTCAAGACGTCCAGTTTATTGAAGACAAGATTTCGTTCCTTTTTGCTGCCAGGTAATCCCCAATTCTTTCTAATCTCGTATTATTGGGATCTAAGTCCTCGCACTTCAGCGGGAAGTACCGGTAAGGACCTACAAACTATTGCACTGATTGATATGTCTTCTTAAGGATTTCTTTGCGTCTTTGCGAAACTTTGCGTCTTTGCGTGAAACAAAAAGTCACGTCGTCGCTATATTTGCCGCTCAGAAAAGGCTTACATTATGTATAGAACGAATACCTGCGGTGAATTAAGAATGACTCACGTTTCAAAGGAGGTGACGCTTGCCGGCTGGGTGCAGACCATCCGGAAGTTTGGCGCGATCACCTTCGTGGATCTGCGGGACCGATACGGCGTTACCCAGTTACTGTTTGGTGAAGAACTCACGAAGCAATTGGACGAAAATGCATTGGGTCGCGAGTTTGTTTTGCAAGCCACCGGTAAAGTCAGTGAAAGGAGCAGCAAGAATACCAACATTCCCACCGGCGACATCGAATTGAATGTGCAATCATACCAGGTGTTAAACCGCTCGGCGGTACCCCCTTTTACAATACAGGACGATACCGATGGCGGCGACGATGTGCGTATGCGCTACAGGTTCCTCGACCTTAGGAGAAACGCCGTTAAGAAGAACCTTGAACTTAGATATGCGGTTAATCGTGCCGCCAGGAACTATCTCCACGCACAGGGGTTCATGGACATCGAGACTCCATTCCTCATTAAGTCAACTCCCGAAGGTGCACGCGATTTTGTAGTACCGTCTCGAATGAACCCCGGGCAATTCTATGCGCTTCCGCAATCACCTCAAACATTCAAGCAATTATTGATGGTGAGCGGATATGACAGATATTACCAGGTAGTGAAATGTTTTCGCGATGAAGACCTTCGTGCCGACAGGCAACCAGAATTCACGCAGATCGACTGCGAGATGGCATTCGTCGAACAGGAGGATATTCTTTCCATGTTCGAAGGAATGGTGAAGTCTATCTTCAAAGAAGTAAAAAATATCGACTACAGTGAACGAGTTCCGAGAATGACCTGGGAAGATGCCATGTGGAAGTATGGCAACGACAAGCCCGACATCCGTTTCGATATGTCGCTTTGCAACCTGAAGAAACCCGGGTCCGTTTACACAAATAAAAAAGATCAGAACGCGCTCATCTCCGATGCAGGCTTCAAAGTATTCGATGAAGCGGAGACTGTTATTGCGATTGCCGTTCCCGGTTGCAGTGAATACACCCGCAAGCAGACCGATGAGATCACCGAATGGGTGAAACGTCCTCAGATTGGGATGAAGGGTTTGGTGTTTATCAAGTGCAACGCTGATGGAACATATAAAAGCAGCGTCGACAAATTCTATAACGAGGATCGACTCAAATCGATCGCATTGGCGACTGGCGCAAAAGCCGGTGACCTTGTTTTCATTCTTGCTGGTGCCGAAGAAAGGACAAGAAAGGCCACAAGTGAACTGCGGCTCGAAATGGCAGAGAGGCTCGGATTTAGAAATCCCACTGAATTCAAACTTCTCTGGGTACTCGATTTCCCCCTGTTTGAATACGATGAAGAAGGGAATCGTTGGGTAGCACGACATCATCCCTTTACGTCACCCAAACCCGACCAGATATCCACGATGATAGACAACAATCCATCCATCGAGAATGCTTCGGAATATCTCAGTCATCCTTACGCAGGCATTAAGGCAAACGCATACGACATGGTGCTTAATGGAAACGAAATTGGCGGCGGATCGATACGTATCTACCAACGGGAACTCCAGGAAAAAATGTTCGCCGCACTAGGTATGGACAAGGAGGAACAATTGCACAAGTTCGGCTTCCTGCTTGGAGCCTTCGAGTACGGAGCGCCCCCACATGGTGGTATTGCCTTCGGTTTCGACCGACTCTGTGCTATTCTTGGCGGTAGTGAAAGCATTCGTGATTTCATCGCATTTCCTAAAAACAACGCAGGACGCGATGTGATGTTAGATGCACCTTCAACCATCGATGGTAAGCAATTTGACGAGTTGCAAATCAAACTAAACCTGAAATAAGGTTGCCGATGCCTATGAAATGGAAGATATACAGGATAGTATGCATCTTGCAAATGCTGGCGTCTTCCATCTTCGCTATTATCGCATTGATCGATTTCCTACGCCATGCTAATGTTGGCGACTTCATGCGCTTCGTACTCTTCACCAGCATGTTCCTGCTCACCATCCTCGCGACGAATATCCTCAACACCAACTATCCAGACGTGCCCGTCACCGGTAGACAAAAAACGAACTTCAACCGACTCTTCCTTCTTAATTTCTTATTCCTGGTATTCCTCTTCGGGATCATCTTCGCGGATTACCGGCAACTCGCTGCGCTTGCAGAACTTCTCGCCAGGCCAATTCTGAAACTCCCAATTGAATTGTTTGGTTCGCTGATCATCAATCTAGCGATCTTAGCTTTCCAGTTATATATTTTATATGGCTTGTACGAACTCCGGAGAGAGTTGTATTTCAATTTCAGGAGAAAGGAATTCGAATTCGAAAGGGGTCAGGCTCTATAGGGTTCATCCTTCCCTTTCTTCCATCGGTAATAGACGTAGACTCCGACAAATACCAATATGACAGATATGATTTGGAAAAAATACTTCTGAATAAATGAGCCCTTATCCTCCCCCGCATCTATCTTTTGCTTGCTAAGCGTAATGTAATGTTGCAGTCGCGGATAGTTGCTATTGAGTTCCGCTACGTCCGCAAAGCGCTTACGAGCCTTCTCATAGAAAGCCTGGTAATAGTACCTGAGGCCTTCGTTGTACAATAACGACGTCTCGCTGAGGCTTGGCTTTACCTTCGCTGCATCCATGAATTCCCTTACTACAGATAATGGTATTGCAAAATTGTATCCGGATGCGAGACTGCCAGTGTTTTGTTCAAGACTTCCAAAGGTGGCGAGTCCGATCACCTCTCCTTTCTCATTGCATACCGGGCTCCCACTACTTCCATGCGCGATGATCGCATCCATTTGAATTACGGGCCAACCACCGATCGATTCCTTGACAGCGCTGACGACGCCCGCAGTTAATGATGGTTCACTATTGGCGTCACTAGCCAGGAAAACATTTGTTGTAGCGGGCTCGGGATAACCATACACCAATACTCTTTCACCGATATTCGTAACAGAATCCCTGCTAATGGGAAGCGTTGGAAGATTCTTCACGTCATCGAGTTTAAGTATCGCAACATCCTTACCAGGCATCGCCTTCCCCTTGATAATGAGTCTTGCAGGTTTCTTCACTTTGAAAGGCTTATTGTTTCCGTTGTCTGCCCGATAAATAACATAGATATCCTTCTGCAGATCAAACAAAATCATCGACGACAACTGCGAATAGATCAGGCTATACGAATTATATAATAACGTCCGCTGCTCATCCGTCAGCGTCACTGCCCATGCAGATTGGAGGGAACGGATGTTTGCATCCGCCACTTCCTGGTAGGTGGACATGATGAATTTCTGGCGAATGAATGCACTATCACGGTCGATCACATGACAGTTCGTAACGAGGTACCCATCGCCTGTGATGAAGAACCCTGTACCATTCGAAAGTATTCGATGCTGCTGGCTCAGGTATTGAGTTGTTGCCGCGAAAAACCGAAGTGGATTATTATATAAGGCTTTTACCACGAGGTCAAGCTTTTGCTCCGAGGTTAACATCGTTCCGCTTGTATCGAGCTTCTTTACTGAATCCACCAGTTTATTGAACCGACGCTGGTTAATTTCTACTTTATTGACATAAACGGTCGCGGAAAACACAGTTTGAACCATCGCCACCCCGGGAGCATTCATAGCATAGTTGTGCTCGGCACTTATCGCCTGCGCTGCTACATGGCCGGGATGAACCGCAAAGAAGGCTGCGGCTAGGAGTAATATAAGGTAAGGCCTGGTGAATTTCATGGTCAACGGTCTTTCCAAAATAGACAAAATCCGGGGTTATCTATAGCCGGCGTACCTTATAACGTTCTATTTCAGGAAAAGATGATGGTTGTGGATAGGTTTTTCGAATTTTGGCCCTCGCTCCCGCTCTGTTTCTCGCCCTGTTCCTGTTTCTGTTCCTGTTTTCTGTTCCTGTTTCTCACTCTCAGTTCAAGATACAGGAACAGGGAGGGAACGAGAAGACGCCGGAAAACAGAAATAGGAACAGAAAACAGGAACAGAAACAGGAACAGAAACAGGAAT
>JACMKU010000153.1 GCA_014379965.1 Chitinophagaceae bacterium | reverse complement strand
GGAGATGAATGAGCCTTTGAACGTTTAACGTTTAATGGTTTAACTTTAAACGTTCTGATTTCGGACCATGCATTGGAGAACTGAAATGCCCTGAATCTTTATGTCCGATTACATATCGCAAGTTTGATCGTAGGAACGTTAAACGTTAAACCCTTAAACGTTCAAAATAAAAACGGCCCCGGAGAGGAGCCGCTTTTTCCGCTAAGCAGTTAGTGAGGCGGATACAAAACCAACTTTTTACGACATTTATTTATGAAGCAGGCAAAGCTTAAGAACTATTTTGGCCGCTTTACCGATATAATGACAAATCAAATTTTCCGTCTGCTGCATGGTCTCAAAAAAAAATGATCAAGTAAAAGAACAGCCCCGTTTCCGGGGCTGTCTTGTCTTGATGCCTGTCAATAATTCCTGGTCCGGTCTTTCGTTAAACAATTCATTTACAAATATTCGGAGTCCTAGTCTATCGCTTTAACGGGTGCCGGCTTCATCCTGCCAAGCCACACCTTCCTGCCCTGGATTCTTCTAACCAAATACATGAAGCCCACAAAAATGAAGAAGAAGGGACCTGCAAACCCAAGAAGGGCGATGAACTTGGTACCATAAAATTTCCCCATCGGTCTCTTCAGCCTCTCCGCGATCAGGTACATGCTCGGCACCATCACCAGCGTAAGGAAGAAAGAGAAGATCAACCCGAAGATGATGGTCCAGCTAAGTGGCCCCCAGAAGACGACGCTATCCCCACCGAAGAAGATATTCGGACTCAGGTGCTGGAATAAACCGGCGAAATCGATATTGAATCCTACCGCCAATGGTAACAGTCCAAGTATTGTGGCTACCGCCGTCAACAATACTGGAATGATCCTGATCCTACCGGCCTGAATGGCCGCCTCTCGTGTACGCATTCCTCTACCGCGTAGCTCATCGGTAAACTCGATAATAAGGATACCGTTCTTGATTACGATTCCCGCCAGTCCCACGATACCTACCAGCAACATGATTGTCGCGATCGTCATTCCCGTGACCGCATAACCAACCAATACACCGATGACGGAGAAAAATATTTCAGTGATGACGATGAATGGCTTACTCATCGAGTTGAACTGTAGAACGAGTATAAGGAAAATCAGGCCGATGGCAATAATGAATGCAGTTAACAGGAACGTATTCGTTTCCTTCTCCTGCTCACTTTGGCCGCTGAGCTTGATTGACACGTCTGATGGAATTTTTACCTTGTTCTTGAACTCGTCAACCTTTACCTGTAGCTCGGCATTGACTTTCCCAACCATCGTTGGGTCGAGAACACCACCTTGCAACTGAATGGTACGACGCACATTTTTCCTTTTCACGCCACCAGTTGTGTTCGTATATTCCACGTCAGCGACTGCGCTCACCGGTAAGGATTTTACCTGCATGGTATTCATGTCCATGAACGTGATCCGCATGTTCATCAGGTCGGTAATATTGTTCCGAAGCAGGTCGGTATACCTCAACTGTATCTTATACTCATCCTCACCATCCTTGATCTTACTCACTTCTTTACCGAAGACGGCCGTGCGTATCTCCATACCAATCTGGCCTGTACTAACTCCTTCCATCAGGGCTCTCTCCCTATTCACGTTTATAGTAATCTCGGGGTTATTCAAGTCAACGTCAGGCTGCAGATTTTCAATTCCTTCAATACGGTTTGTATCGAGATAATTGAACAATTGAGTTGCGATAGAAGCAATGTTCTCGAAATTATCGCCGACAACTTCGATATTGACCGGGGGATCGGTTGGCGGTCCGCCATCTTCCTGCGCCACCTGGACACTCGCGCCGGGAATGCCCTGCACCACTTTTCTTATCTCTTCTTTATAAGGCATCGTGCTCTTGCCATGACGTTTCTCGTATTCCACAAACGATACCTGTATTCTACCAAGATTGGATTGCACACTCCGGTTGTTGTCTTGAGGGTTATTTGCGCTCACTGCCACATTGGTTATTACGCTCTCCACGATGCTTCCTTCCTGACCTGGCTTCTCTTTGTCTAACACCTTTAACACCCTTTGTTCCAATACGCGGGTGACGCTATCAGTATGTTTGACATCCGTTCCTACTGGTAATTTTAAATATACATAGACGAAATTCGGGTCGCCGCTAGGAAAGAAGGTTTGCTTATTTCCCCTGAACATTAAAGCGACCAGTGAGATGATGAATATTCCAAAAAGGGACACGAATGCCCAGATCGGACGTTTGCCCTTCAAGACCCACCGCAATAACTTCTCATACCTGTCCATCAACCTGGGTAAAGCCTTCTTCTGGAAGGTATGGATGAGGCCGTTTAGGACATATGCATTGAATACCATCAGCAGTGCCATGAGCAATAAGAAATTCGCCATGCCTGGCATGCTAAATAGGTGGAGCAATACGCCCATGATAATGAAACTAATGAACCACTTATTCCTGAAGATTGCACGCTTCGGCTTCTCATACTCTTTTCCTTCGGGCTTCATGAAGCTAACAGCAAACACTGGGTTGAAAATAAATGCAACTATCAACGATGCCGCGAGTGTGAGGATGAGGATGGTTGGGAGGTAAATCATGAACTTACCGATCAGTCCGCCCCAGAATAGCAGCGGGAAGAATGGCGCTAGAGTAGTGGCCGTACCTGCGAGTACGGGTATGAAGACCTCACCCGCTGCTTCCTTCGCAGATCGCACGATTGGGACCTTCCCATTATCATAAATACGGTGTGTATTTTCGATTACTACTATTGCATCGTCGACGATGATACCTAGCCCAAACAAGAGGGCAAACAGTACTATGAAATTAAGAGTAACGCTTGTACCTATTATAGCATCGGCAATAGGTAGGAAAAGGAACGCCACGAATACGCTCAACGGGACACTTAACGCGACGAAGAATGCGTTTGTCACACCCATGAAAAACATCAGGATGATCAACACGAGTACGAAACCGATGATGATGGTATTGATAAGTTCACTGAAAGATGTCTTCGTTTGCTTACTCTGGTCGCCGGTGATCACCACTTTAAGATCCTTCGGTAGCTCTTCCTTTTCCTGCATCTCCACTACAGCAGCCTTGATCTTATCGGCCGCCTCAATCAGGTTCTCTCCTGCCCTCTTCACGATGTTGAGGGTGACGACATTCTTTCCATCCAGGCGAGCATAACTATCTTTATCGCGGATCGTATCCTTTATTTCGGCTATGTCGCGCAAATAAACCGTACCACCCTGGTTACTGCTACGCACAACAATATTCTGCAAGTCCGCCGCGGTAGCGAACTGACCCTTGATCATAAGGGTGCGTTTCATATCCCCTACTTCAATCAGGCCGCCTGTGATGTCTCTGTTCTCCCTGCTAATTGCACCCTCGATATCTGTAAAATTGATGCGCGCAGCCGTCATCTTATAAGGATCGACGTTTACCTGTATCTCTCTCTCCGGCGCCCCCACTATTTCTGCTCGTGTGATTTCGCTTAATTCCTCGAAACGATCCTGCATCTTATCCGCATACTCTTTCAATTTTATTCCATCATAGTCACCGCTCACGTTTACAAACATGATTGGAAATTCGCTAAAGGCGAACTCCTGGACATCAGGCTCCTGGGTGAGATCGTTTGGCAGGTCGGCCCTGGCCTTGTCGATGGCATCTTTCACCTTCTGCTTCGCCAGTTCCGTCTTTACATCCGTATCAAATTCCACCACGATCATGCTATAATCCGCCTGCGACGTACTCTGTATCTTGTTCACTTTGGCACCTGTGATGCCCTTCAACTCCTTTTCGATCGGCCGCGTTACCAGGTTCTCAATATCCTTTGGTGAATTACCGATGTATACGGTGACCACAGACACAGTTGGTACAACGATGTCAGGGAACTGTTCTTTCGGCATGCTGTTGAATTTAACAAGGCCGTAGACTGTAATGAGAATTGCGATGATATATATAGCCGTCCTGTTATCGATAGCCCAGCTCGTTGGTTTAAACTGTTTAAACTTCTTATTTATTCCTTCTATAACTTTCATATAATACTATTTGAATCCGTCAATTTTGGTCGCTCTTCCTCCCATTTCTAAATTCCTATTTGCTAATTAAAACCGATTGGCCATCATAGACCGTCTGGTATCCCTCGGAAACGATGACATCGCCCCCATTAAGACCTCCCTTGATCTCGCTTACGCCGTTGTATGTTTCGCCAACGTTTACAATCTTTTTTCTCACCACCACCTTTTCACCGGCTTTTTCAATCACAAATACATATTTTCCTTTCTCATCCGTCTGTATCACGTTCACCGGCACGGTTACCACACCTCTTGCCTTGTAGTCGAGTATCTTCATTTTAGCGAGTTGATTAGGCTTCAACAATGGATCCGAAGCAAGCTTTGCCTCGGCAATGAATGATCTTTTTGTCGGGTCTATTGAAGCGCCAACTAAATTGATCACTGAGCGATAAGGTCTACCCGTCTCAGATATGACAACCTCTACAGAGTCACCTTTTTTTACTCTCGATATATAATTTTCCGGAACATCGGAGACTACTTTCAGACTGTTGTTGTTGACGATGAGTATCTGAGGCATACCGTTTCCTCCAGCCCCGGAAAAGATCTCTCCCACTTTCACATTTAACTGATCAACGATACCGCTTATCTGGGCGCGTACTGTAGTATAATTAAGCTGTTCCTGTGCAGCACTCACCTGCGATTGCGCAGCACGGAGTTGACTTTGCAAGGCATCCACTTCTGCTTTTGCATTGATGACATTCATCTCCGTTCCGATATTTTGTTTCCAAAGGTTCTGGTATCTCTCATAGATCGTCTGTGCCTGAGCGAGCCGCGCCTTCAATACACCCGCGTTCTGTTGGGCTGCTATGACACCCTGCCTTTGCAGCGCATCATCCAGTTTCAGTATAGTCTGGCCCTTGCCTACACGACTGCCTTCCTTCACATATATTGCTCTGACAATTCCCGGTGCTCCTGAAGGAGCAACGTATGCTACGTTGTCCGCATCCACTTTGCCCTGCAGTTCAATAAAGTGAACAAAGTCACTTGTGCGCAATGTATCCACGGCAACCAGTTTTTGCGCCTGGGCAGAAGATGGGTCAGCTTTCGCGATCTTCTCTTCCAGTTCACGTACCTCCGCATCAAGTGTATTCTTTTCCTTCTTCTTCTTTTCGAGTTTTACTTTCAAGTCGCCGAGTTCGCCTTTTTGGTCTTTTGCCGCCGTGCCGCCGCATGCCGCGAGGAGGAGCAGAAAGGAAATAGCCAATGTTCCGTTCAGTATCTTTTTCATATTCTTTAGTTTAATAGTCATTGTCAGTTATATGGTTATAGTTTGCCCGTAGCTTTTAGGAAATCGACCCTTGCGATGATTGCATCATACAAAGCGGTAACGTAGAAAATCTGTGCTGCCTTCATTTCCGTCTGCGCAGTGTTTATCTCTGTTTGGGAACCTGTACCCGCCTCGTACTTCTTCTTCGTCTGCTGATAAACCTTCTCCGCCAGTTCCATGTTTCTCTTCTGGAAGTCAAGGGTCGAAACTGCTGAGCGGAAATTATTCTTTGCTACCGCAACCTCGCTATCGATCTGCAACTTGAGTTCTTCAATCTGGTTGTTGGTTTTTTCTACTTCAATCTTCGCCTGCGCGATCTTAGACTTTGTAAAGAATCCATTGAAAATGGGAATGGCAACATTCAGATTGATGTTTGAGATCGTAAACCAATCTCCACTACCGAAGAAGTTCCATTTATCCCGCTGTGCATTCTTAGCGTAATTTCCACTCAGGCTTACCGTGGGAATCTGGCTGAGTTTGTATCTCCTCACATTGTATTCGTTAAGCGTCTTCCCGATGTTAGCGTATTGAAATTCTTTCCTGTCTTCATAAGAAAACACTTCATTTCCCAAAACACCATCCTTAATAATTTCATCACTTAATGTATCAGTAAGTATCAGCTCATCATTGATAGGCATCCCCATCAACACTTTCAGGCCATAATACCCGTTGGAAACCAGGTTCAGGACTTTTACTTTCTCCGTCTGCAGGTTGGCGAGTTGAACACTGACCTTGTCTATGTCCAATTGTTCTGCGAAACCGTTTTGATAGATGATCCGGGTATCATGAAGGAGTTTATCGATCAGGCTGATATTTGAATCCAATAATTCTACCTGCGTCCTACTCACCACGAGCTGATAATATATCTTGTAAATATTTGACTTGATGATTTCTTCAGTCACCTCCACATTCTTGCGGCGGAAGTCGAGCGTGGCACTCCGTGCCTGTAGCCCCACGAAAACCTGGCCATCGAATAGAATCTGGGTGAGGCTGAGGCCGCCAGTTGCACTGTACTTCGTTCCGAACTGTGCAGCTATGAAACCGAAGTCACCAGGCATGGTGATCGGGTTACCCGCGCCATTCCGTACGCCCTCATCGACCAGCACCTGGTAGGTGGCCGGCGAAATAAAGTTTGGAAGTACCTGCGTGGCGACATTTGGATTATAAGTAGTACCGAGATTGGCGTTTATGTGTGGGTACGCGTTTGATGTAATCTCCCTGTTCACCTGCTCTTGCAACTTCACATCGAGTAGCGCATTTTTCACCTGCACGTTATTCTTACGCGCATAATCTACAGCCTGCTGAACAGACAATTCATGCCTTGTGGTCTTTGCCGTATCCGGCCTGGGTTGGGCCATTGCCAGGAATGGGAACAGGGCCATTGCAGAAAACACTCTAACTGCCCTATTATTTATTCTCATCATAACTAACATTTTTTTGACGTTGCTCATTGTATTTCTGGATTAGTTTATGTCCCTTGATAGTGGCGAGACCATATACGAAATGCTGAATGATTTTTTCAGAAGTCTCGGCAAGGTTATACTTACCGGGAGGGAAGACGGATACATTGAAAGGAATCATCATCGATTCAAGCCTGAATTTGCTCATGACGTCGATGCTGATATCGCTGCGGTAAAGCTCATCCTGAATGCCCCATTCTATATTCGCAGCGATGATGCGTGCCAGGAATTTGTCTTTGTGATCACGAAAACGTTGATAGGCCTTAAAGTGAAACTTCTCGAGGTCGTAAAGAAGCATCGGGTTCATGTTGTTGAACTCCTCCATGATCCTTTCCATCATAATGAAGATCTCATGGATGGCGTCGCGTGCATCAGTTTTGCAACCGATACAGTCTACCTGTATCTCGCTAATATGACCTTCTACCACGGCATCTACCAACTCATCCTTGTCTGCATAGTATTGGTACAATGTCTTCTTTGACATTCCCAGGTTGTTGGCGATATCATCCATCGATACCGACCTTATTCCATACTTCATGAATAATTCTTCCGCCTTGACCAGTATTCTTTCCTTTGCTTCCATACTCACTAAATGAGGGGCAAAACTATGGAAACTTTTTTCGTAACCGCAGTTTCCATCTTCTTTTTTTTAGAAGTTTCAGCTAACGGACGTTCGATGGAAACCGTTTAACGTTTAAGGTTTAACGTTTAACGTTCCTAAAATCGAATGAGTTTTTACCTGTAGTACCAATTAAAAAACGGTTCGAGATGTGAGAAAATCCTCCAATTAAAGAACGTTAAACCTTTAAACGTTAAACGTTAAACGTTTAGTAACTACCTTTGCCCGTCAAAACTGCCTGCATGAAGGGTTCACGTATCTCACAAAGCATTACTGCGAAGAAGCTACTCCGCTACTTTATCCAGGGCATCATCATTCTCGCTCCCATCGGAATTACAGCCTATGTACTATACTGGTTATTTGATAAGGTGGACAGCATTCTTCGGCCCTATGTAAACATCCCGGGTCTTGGCTTCGCGATCATTATCGTCTTTGTATTACTAGTCGGATGGATCAGCTCCAATTTCATCATGGGCAGCGCGATCAGTTTCTTCGATCAATGGATGGAGAGGACGCCCGGCATAAAATTCATTTACTCGTCAACTAAAGATTTCTTCGAGGCTTTCGCCGGTGACAAGAAACGATTCAATAAGGCAGTGCTTGCAAACGTGTTCTCAGAGGATGTCTGGATCGTTGGGTTTCTCACAGATGACGAGATGCATAAGTTTGATATGGGATCCGATAAGGTTGCAGTGTACGTTCCACAGGCCTACAATTTCGCCGGTCAGCTTTATATATTACCGAGGAACAGGGTTAAGAAAATAGAACATATCACCTCCGGTGAGGCCATGAAATACGCCGTGACAGGTGGCGTAGTAGAACTCGAAGAAGAGATGGATAAAAAGTTGAGATCGGAATTGAAGTCCGATCGGACCGATATCACACGTGTGTAAATTTTGGATCGTGAGAAAGATAGTGATAAGTGTCGTTTGCATCATGCTGGCCATGCCATGCTTCTCCTGGGGCTTCTTCGCCCATCGCAAAATCAATTATTACGCGGTATTTCTCCTCCCGCCGGAGATGATGGTCTTCTACAAACCAAATGTTGGTTTCCTCGAAGAACATGCCGTTGATCCCGACAAGCGACGGTACCTTGTACAGGCGCCTCTTTTTGGTATACTGCCTGGATCAATGCCGGTCAGCCGGAGCTCAGCACGCTATCACAAGCCCAGTTTTCGGTAGAGGATATGAAGGAGTTTGAAATGTTGAATGAGGCGTGGAAAAAAGGGGCTCTGAAAAGCCGCGAACATGAATAGGTGTCTCTCGTTAGATTTCACGCAAAGACGTAAAGGTTCGCAAAGACGCTGAGTTTACACAGCGTCAACCCTTTAGTACACAATCGGACTGCGAGCTCCTTTGCGGCTTTGCGAAACTTGGCGTCTTTGCGAGAAACCATTTCTTACATTTGCAAAAAAGTTAATCTTGATCTCTTCAGTTTTGCCCAGTACAAAAATCCACAATTTCAACGCCGGCCCATCCATCCTTCCCGCAGAGGTGCTGGAAGAAGCCAGCCGGGCCATATTCGATTTCAACAACACCGGGTTATCGATCCTCGAGATTGGTCACCGTACTGTGATGTTCGAAGCGGTCATGAGTGAGGCTCGATCATTGGTAAAGGAGTTGATGAATCTCGACGCTGACCACGAAGTATTATTTCTCCATGGCGGCGCCACTACACAGTTCATGCAGGTGCCAATGAACCTGTTGAATGAGAATGACCTCGCCTTCTACACAGACACCGGTACATGGGCGTCGAAAGCGATCAAGGAAGCGAGGCTATTCGGTCACGTAGAGATCGCAGGTTCTGCAAGGGACACTAACTATACAACGATACCGAAACAGCTATCGGTCAGCCCAACAGGCGTCTACCTTCATATTACCACTAACGAGACAATCGCCGGCACACAATGGACAAACATGCCTTATGATAGTGGGATACCCGTGGTAGCAGACATGAGTAGTGATATTTTTAGTAGACAACTCGATTTTAATAAGTTCGCCATAATCTATGCAGGAGCACAGAAAAATATGGGAGCGGCGGGAGTGAATCTCATCGTCGTTAATAAAAACATACTCGGAAAAGTGAACAGGCCGTTGCCGACAATCTTAGATTACCGCAACCACATTAAAGAAGAAAGCATGTTGAATACACCGCCCGTATTCGCGGTATATGTGGCAATGCTCACGCTGCGATGGCTTAAAGCCCAGGGAGGTGTACCTGCTTTGGAAAAACTGAATGGAGCCAAGGCGAAATTATTGTACGACACCATCGACTCACTTCCCGTATTTCGTGGCACTGTAGCAAATGAAGATCGCAGTAAGATGAATGCTGTATTTGTGATGGAAGATCCTTCTCTTGAGAAAGAGTTCGCTGAACTGTGTAAAAAGGAGGGAATGATTGGAATAAAAGGTCATCGAAGCGTAGGCGGATTCCGCATCTCTCTCTACAATGCACTGAAACTGGAAAGCGTGGAGGCACTGACTGCACTCATGAAAGATTTCGCAAATAAAAAAGGATAAAACGAATGGCTATTATTGCGCCCTTCAGGGCATTGAGACCAAAGAAAGAACTCGCGGAAAAAGTGGCATCCCGACCCTATGATGTGCTCAACAGTGAAGAGGCGAGAGAGGAGGCAAAAGGAAATGAAGCTTCCTTCCTGCACGTTACCAAGTCTGAGATCGACCTGCCATCCAATGCCGATTCACATGGTGAACCTGTTTACCGGAAGGCTAATGAGAATCTGGATCGGCTGATCAACCAGGGAACGCTTTTCAGGGAGGAAACCGCCCACTACTACATCTACCAGTTAATCATGAAAGGCCGGAGCCAGACGGGACTTGTCTGCCTCTCATCGATAGATGATTATTTCAACGACGTGATCAAGAAGCACGAATTTACCCGCCCGGAAAAAGAACAGGACCGTATCAACCATATCAAGACTACCCGCGCCCAGACCGGCAATGTATTTCTCGCATATCGCGACGTGAAAGAAGTGAATAATACCATCGATTCCTGGAAAACCGGAAACGCCCCGGTGTATGATTTCATGGCTGATGATGGCATTCGTCATACTATCTGGGCAATCACCGATGCCCGAATCAACGATTCTATTACAAAGATCTTCGCGAACGAAGTACCAGCTACCTATATCGCTGACGGCCATCATCGTGCTGCATCTGCAGCCAAGGTCAGCCAGCAGATCCCTGATAGCAAGGATGCAAAATATTTCCTGACGACTATCTTCCCTGCAAGCGAACTGGCAATACTTGATTATAATCGTGTTGTCAAGGACCTCAATGGTCATAACGCGGAAGACTTCATAAGCGCACTCCAGGAAGAATTCCTGATTACGCTTAGCCCGGAGCCCGTAAAACCCACTCAATTACACGAATTCGGCATGTATTTGGATGGCCAGTGGTACATTCTTACAGCACGAAAAGGAACGTATACCAACGATCCCATCGGAGTACTGGATGTTACGGTTCTTTCTAATAACATTCTCAAGAAAATCCTTGGTATCCGCGACCAGCGTACCGACAAACGGATCGACTTTGTAGGAGGCATCCGTGGACTCGGAGAATTGGAAAAAAGGGTAAACAGCGGAGAAATGAAAGTTGCATTTAGCCTCTTCCCAGTCACGATCGAGCAGTTGTTCGATATTGCTGATAGCGGCAATGTGATGCCCCCGAAGAGTACCTGGTTTGAACCCAAATTGCGTGATGGGCTGCTCACTCACCTCATCTGAGGAATAGGGTGAAGAGTGATTAGGAACATGCGTTGCCCTCAAATATTTGTTATTTTATCACCGGGACGTGCTACGGCCGTTCCTCCTGAGTTAAATTGTAATATGAAAAAGTTTATCGTTCTTGCTATCGTCTCCTTTTTTACACTTGCTTCTTTTTCCCAACCCGGCGATGATGTAAAGACGCTGCACGAAAATGCCAAGACGTTCATGCGCTCGGGCGACTTCGATAATGCGATTATCATCCTGGTTCGAGCCCTTCAGCAGGACCAAAATAGCCTCGAACTTCAGAAAGACCTCGTCATGAGCTACTACCTGAAGAGGGATTATGCGAGGGCTCTCGAGGGAGTGAAGGCACTAATTGATCGCAACGATGCGGATGTAGTCACATTCCAACTCGCCGGTAACGTGTATAAGGCATTGGAGCAATCTAAGGAGTGCGAAAAGGCATACAAGAAAGGATTGAAGAAATTTCCAAAGAGCGGACCGCTCTATAGCGAATATGGTGAACTATTGTGGTCGACGAAAGACTATTCCGCCATCGAACAATGGCTCAAAGGCATACAGCAGGATCCTGCGTATGGTGGAAACTACTACAACGCCGCATTATATTATTTCTTCACCAAAGACAAGGTATGGAGTCTCGTTTATGGAGAGATCTTCGTAAACATGGAGAGCCTGACTGAAAGAGGATCCGCCATGAAGCAACTTTTGTTGCAAGGCTATAAGGAAAAACTTTTTGCCGAGGCCGACCTGATGAAAGGCGAGGACAAGAACAAAAGCGAATTCTCACGGGCATTCCTGCAGGCGATGAACAAACAATCATCACTCGCTAATAGCGGCCTCACTCTCGAGACAATCACGATGATTCGCACTCGATTCATCCTCGACTGGTATGCTACCAATGCATCCCGGTTTCCATTTAAACTCTTCGACTATCATCAGCAGCTGCTGAAAGAAGGCATGTTCGAGGCATATAACCAATGGCTGTTCGGACCGGTAGACAACCTGGCTGCCTATGATAATTGGACAAAGACTCACACCGAGCAATACACCGCTTTTACGAATTTTCAGAAGAATAGGGTGTTTAGGATGCCGGCGGGACAATACTACCAGTGAGCGGCGAGCAGTAGTGAATGGTGAATGGTGAATGGTGAATAGTGAGTAGTGAGTAGTTCACGCAATTTGTACCGTCTTTTCGAAGTTGAAATGCCTTTTTAGAATACGTGAAGCCATTCACTACTCACAACTCACCATTCACTGCTTACGCTCACATTTCCCTTCTTTTTCCGTTGCTTTTTGCCTAATTTGTTGGAGATAGCGGCCTTCTAAAATTGGCCCGCGATCGGGGAATTATAATGCTTGCACCATGAATCAACCAAAAAGGCTTTTTGATTGTCTGGAGTACCATCTTCAACGCCAACCACTTGATGTGATGCTGGCGGGAAAGGAAGCGGGAGAATGGAAAAAGTACGGTACCCGCGAGGTCGCCGAAACCGTTAACCAGCTTAGCGCGGGGCTGATGAGTCTCGGCATCGGTCCAAATGATATGAGTGTGGAAGGAAGAGACAAGGTTGCCGTTCTTTCAAGGAACCGGCCCGAATGGGTGATCCTCGACCTGGCCGTTCAACAGACGGGTGCATTGTTGACACCTATTTACCCAACGATCAATGTAAACGAGCTTGAATTCATCTTAAAGGATGCTCAAGTGAAGATCGTCTTCGTCAACGACGAAGATACTTTTCATAAAGTCGTTAGTATTAGGGAGCGTGTACCTTCCTTACTTGAGATCTACACTTTCGAACATGTAGTGAACGCACGCCATTGGAAGGAATTGACAGCGCGAAGCACTCCTGAGTTAATTGCACGAATAAAGACCGTATCGGATAAGATTGACTATAAAGATGTGGCCACGATCATCTATACTTCAGGCACCACAGGTACACCAAAGGGTGTCATGCTTAGCCACGAGAATATTCTCTCGAATGTGATGGCGTCCATGCCTTGCTTTCCCCCAGGTACAAACATGAAAGCGTTGAGTTTCCTTCCACTGAATCACATTTTTGAACGGATGGTGACATACCTGTACCTATTCAATGGTACTGCGATCTATTATGCCGAGAGCCTGGAAACCATCGCCGATAATCTACGTGAAGTGAAGCCCGAAATGTTCACAACGGTGCCGAGGCTATTGGAAAAAGTATATGACCGCATCATGCAGAAGGGGAATGAACTGACTGGTGTGAAAAAGAAACTATTCTTCTGGGCGCATGGTCTTGCGGAGAAATTCGAGATCAATAAAAACCAGGGGCTGTGGTATTCCATGCAGCTTGGGTTGGCGAACAAACTTATATTCAGCAAATGGCGTGAGGCGCTTGGCAATAATATCAGGTGTATTGTTACAGGCGGCGCAGCTTGCCAGGTGAGACTGATACGGATATTCACAGCGGCGAGGATCATCATCATGGAAGGGTATGGATTGACGGAGACATCCCCAGTCATCAGCGTGAACAGGTACAATGAGAACGAGAGAATGTTTGGCAGCGTGGGTCCGCTGATTGAGGATGTATCCGTAAAGATCGCGGAGGATGGAGAGATTCTTTGCAAGGGTCCGAACGTAATGGTTGGATATTATAAGCGACCCGACCTTACTGACGAAGTAATAACGGATAATTGGTTTCATACGGGCGATATCGGCACGTTGGTCGACAATAGATTTCTTAAGATCACGGACAGGAAGAAAGAATTGTTCAAGACGAGTGGCGGTAAATACGTAGCGCCGTTGCCAGTTGAGAATAAACTAAAGGAATCTCCATTCATCGAACAGGTGATGATCGTAGGGCCGGAGCGCAAATTCGTGGGGGCGCTGATCATACCTTCATTTCCCAACCTTCGCGACTGGGCCCGTCAGCATGAAGTAGCTGCAGGTAGCAACGAGGAACTTATTCGGAATCCAAAAGTAATCGAGTTGTTCAGGGACCTTGTCGACAGCTTCAACAAGTACTTCAACCACGTAGAGCAAATAAAGAAATTTGAACTACTCGCCAACGAATGGAGCATCGATACCGGTGAAATGACACCGAAGCTGTCGATGAAGAGAAAGGTGATAACGGAGAAGTATAGGGATGCGATTGAGAGAATATATGCTTAGTTAGTTGACTAGGTTGAATGAGTTGATTGAGTTGAGACAACTTAATCAACTCATTCAACTAACAACCTACCACCACCACGACGCCGTCCTCTTCACCCTGAAGCTGCCATTTGCCGAGACCGTATCATAAGTTCCGGTAGTATTATTAAATGTCGTGAACATCCCGTTGAAGTTTCCTGCTACGAACTGGCCAATCGGTCCGTATGTTGTAACGTTCGCCCTCATAGAAGGATCCATCGGTGTGTAATCATTGAAGTCCGATGCACTAATTGTCCAGAACCCGTCGGTCATCAGCAGTTGCGCCGGCGCGGTAAGCGTACCGGGAGGATGCTGGAGATAGATTCCATTTGGCTCCTTGCCATTTGATGTATCGCCGGCAATGATAACCAGATCGTGATCACCATTTGGATAGATATATGTAGTGTCCTCGAATGCAACGAGCAATTCTGCGTTCGTATTATTCCATACCTGCGGTACACCATCAATTGTGATATTCAAGAAAGTATTTATAGCAACACCACAAGCCTGTAGTGCTCCTGCATTTACATTATTACTTGGTAATTGAACTGTAACTACGTTGCCCTGTTGCTGTCCGTTGTCATCAATAGCGATCAGCTGCGCAGATGTGGCGCCTGCACAAGACAAATATGTAATGCTGAACTGACCGTTATCGATGACGGCGAATTCTGACTGATTATTACTGAGGATTACTTGTAACGTGCCGCTTGCAAGCGAGGTGCCATTGCATGCATTTACTGTTCCGTAGATCGTCTGGAGAGGAACATTTCCCGTGACTGCTGTGCTTCCAAGATCGGTGTCGGTATTATAGGGTCCAATATTTCTTGTGAGAACAACATTGTTACAATTGTCGAACACTTCCATCTTAAGCGCCTCGCCTTTTGGAACGCCTCCTTCTACATATCCGGTATTATCCGTAAAATCATACGCCGATACGCCACTTGCAAGGCTAGTGATTGTTACCTTGGCGCCCCCCAGAGGTGTGCCGTCAGGACTAGTCACTTTCACACTTAGCCTTATGAATTCACAAGGAACATCGACGTTCCAGAAAGTAAAATGGCTAACCTCTCCAACATACTCGCTTCCCTGGTTGATGGCTACGCCTTCTTCTTTCCATAAGCCGGCAGCATCATCGAAGTACCAGAGGGGAACAGATGCAGGTGCAGAACCTGCAAGCGATGCGGGTATTGGGAATGTAAGTATGGCCTTTTCTCCGGTCTTGAGGTTCACAGGTAGACCGGTTGCGGAAGTAAGCTCAACGGCTACCATGCCAAGGCTTTTCAAGATTCTTTGCTGGCCAGTAGTATTCAACCCTCTCAGGTCTCCTGGCATCTTCTCATTAATATCCGCGGACGTCGGATCGAGGTAGGCGGCTGCGACGTTTACTTCACCGGTGTAGTTTGCTCCAGAAGCTGTGACAATACCATCGGCTGGTAATTCGATCAGCATGCCATTGCGCAATTCTACAATGCCACCCATCGTTGCATCTATGGTCGCGGTAACGAAGTAGCGGATCAATTGAATCTTCACGTAGTTATTGCTGCCTTCTCTTGGATAGAATGTTCGACTCCCACTGAAGAATCCCGATTTCTTCACGGTAACAAAGGCTTCGGCAGTAGTGAAAGTTGTATTTGCGAAGCTGAAATAACCATTTTTGTCTGTCTGCACGGTGCGTGTACCAAACTTGACCTCGGCTCCATTAACGGGCATGCCGTCGGCATCGAGAATCTGGCCAGTGACGCCTGCGGTCTTCCAAATGCCGGTTCCACCCTGTGGTGGTGGCCTAAGCTCATATTTTAGTTCACGCTGGCAACCCGTAGATAGTAAAAGACAGATTGCGAAAAGGGCAATTGGAGAAGTGAGTTTAATTCTCATAAGTGGTGGTTAATTTTGGAAAAGCAGATTGGTCGATAAAAATAGAGGATTTCGATGAAAAATCCGAAAGCCCGGAAAACCGGCCAACCCCCGAGTGCGCCGTCATTGCGAGGCCGGAGGTCACGTCTGCTCAAAGGCTCTCACAAGAGGCCGAAGCAATCCCCTCCACTAGCATTCGATATTGAGGAGATTGCTTCGGCCTCCAGGAGATTTAGTATTCCCATTTTCATTAGGCCTCGCAATGACGGCGCACTCGGGGGTTGGCCGGTCTTTCGGACTTCCGGACTTCCGGACTTCCGGACTTTCCGACTTTCCGACTTTCCTACAAATCAGTAATCAGCTTATACTTCGGCACCAACGACTTCATTATGCCCCACGCAATGAGATACGCTACCGCGCAGATTGCGAACATGATGGTGTATCCGGTTTGAATATGGCCCAGGGCCTGGTAATGATCAAATAACCCGCCTCCCAGTTTCGACAAGACTACACCTCCGAGACCGCCTGCCATGCCACCGATGCCAACTACTGAGCCTACTGCCTTCCGGGGAAACATATCCGATACAGTGGTGAAGATATTCGCAGACCACGCCTGGTGAGCTGAGGCTCCGATACCGATAAGTATTACAGGTATCCAGAAGCTGGAAGCGCCGAGTGGCTGCGCTAGTAAAACCACTAGCGGGAAGAGCGCAATCAATAGCATTGCCTTCATCCGACCATCGTATGGAGTGTATCCTTTCTTGATGAAATACATGGGGAACCAACCGCCACCGATACTACCAACCATGGTCATGCTGTAAAGGACTGCAAGTGGAAGCGTGATATCGGACTTGGTCATGCCATACTGAGCTTCGAGGTACTTCGGTAACCAGAACAGAAAAAACCACCATACCCCATCCGTCATGAACTTACCTACGGCAAATGCCCATGTCTGTTTGTACCCGAGCAATTTTACCCACGAAACTTTCGCTTCTGCAGGTGTATCGTGGCCAATCACCGGTGTGGCCTCGCCAGTATCGCTGTTTATATAATTGAACTCAGCTTCGGATAATCTTTTTTGCTTCTCCGGTTTCTCATACATCATCGACCAGAAGAGCAGCCAGATAAATCCGATTGCGCCAATGATGATGAAAGTGGCCTCCCAGCCCCAGTTGTTAGCGATCCAGGGAACAGTAATTGGCGCTAGTATCGCTCCGATGTTGGATCCGGAATTGAATATACCTGTCGCGAAAGATCTTTCCTTCTTCGGGAAATATTCTGCTGTCGCCTTTATCGCCGCCGGGAAATTTCCCGCCTCACCGAAAGCAAGCACTGCCCTTGAGATCATGAAACCGAGTATCGATATCTCGATGGCGGCTATTCCAATCCAGCCGAGAAACTTTGACGAGGCCGCGCCGATGGGTATTGCATAGGCGTGCATGATAGCGCCAATCGACCAGATGATGATCGCCCATATGTAACCCCACTTCGTGCCAAGCTTGTCTATGATCCTTCCCGCAAATAGCATTGAGATCGCATAGACGAACTGAAACACCGCGGTAATGTTGGCATAGTCCGTATTCGTCCAACCAAATTCTTTTGAAAGATCCGGCGCCAGGATACTGAGCACCTGCCTGTCGAGGTAGTTGACGGTGGTTGCAAAAAATAGAAGACCGCAGATCGTCCACCTGTATTTTCCAATGGCTTGGTGCATGTATTTGCTTTTAACCACCTGCCGTTAGCACAGGCGGTGGATGAGTGATGGCTTATTTTTTTATAGTTGCAATCAGTTCGATCACTTCCCTGGTCATCTTTTCAATAGTAAGGTAATCCTTTTGCTCCATCAATTTCTTACTGATCAACTTACTTCCCATTCCCACTGCGCTGACACCAGCCTTGTACCATCCTTCGATGTTCTCGCGCGTAGTATCAACGCCGCCTGTTGGCATAAATAATAATTTCGGGAAAATATCCTTGATGCTGGTAAGGAACTCCGGACCTAACATATTTCCCGGAAACAATTTAATGAACTTGATTCCGGCATTTTCAGCAGCTATGATCTCGGTTGGCGTCATGCAACCGGGAGCATAGAACATGTCCTTGCTTGTAGCATAACTGGCGACTTCTTGCACGAAGCCGGGACTAACAAGAAAGTCCGCTCCGGCCTTTACGTAATCCTCCGCTTGTTTTGTGTTCTTGATGGTGCCCACACCCAGCAGAAGATCCTGCATTTCCTTATCCCGCACTTCCACCAGCTTCCTGAAATTAGCAAGAGCAGCATCTCCCCTGTTCGTGTACTCGACGGCCTTCACACCGGACTTATAGATTGCCTTCAATACTTCTACACTTATCGTTTCATCCGAATTAAAATACAAAGGCAAAATTCCCTGTTTCACAATCACATCAGTTACTGCTTGTTGATTAGCCATGCTTACTTATATTTTTACTTTGATTACCAATTTTTTTATTTCAGTGTCGCCTATCATGGGTGCATGTACATCCTCAGGGAAAAAGATCACAAACTGCCCATCCGTCAACTTGAAGTACATATCGGGTGCCTCGGCGTATAACTGCACATCCTTCTCTGGATTGTATGGGCCATTCTCCGTTTTACATTGCTCCCTTGGCTTCCACCCCATCGTCTCTTCTCCATTAATGCAAAGCTGGATGTCGATGTGATTATTATGACACTCGAACTTCGCCACCGATTCTGTTGCGGACATCCCCTTCTTATTGGAAAAAATCGCCTTCAGCTTATCCCCCTCAATCTCATACTTCCCCATCTCCACCGTCTCTAAGTTTGTAGATTGGATATAAGCAAACGCTTTCTCAAACAAGGGATGGACATGGTAATATTTCCCTGCGTTCTTGACTGTATCGATAATCATAACGTTAAACCTTTAAACTCTTAAGCGATAAAAACCTCCAACTATCTTTGCACTCTGCCGCTCCCATCCCCCTTCATCAAATCCTTCACATCTCCGAGCGTAGCGTGATTAAGGTCTCCAGGTATGGTGTGTTTCAGTGCGGATGCCGCCACACCAAACTCTGCTGCCTCTGACAATGGCATGTCCGTAACCAAGCCATAAATGAATCCACTGGCGAACGAATCACCGCTTCCCACCCTGTCAACGATCCGTACGTTGTACTGTTTGGTATGATAAAACTCCTTGCCATCATACACCAGTGCGCTCCATCCGTTGTCGCTCGCGCTATGGCTCTCCCTGAGGGAAGAGGCGATATACTTGAATCCGAACTTTTCATTCATCTGCTTAAACACATCCTTGAAACCTTCGAGGTTTAGCTCACCTTTAGTGACATCTGTGTCCTTAGCTTTGAAACCCAGAGTAGTATCGGCATCTTCTTCATTACCTATACATACATCTACATACTTGCATAGCCTTGACATTACTTCTCTAGCCTTTTCTTTAGTCCAAAGCTTCTTACGATAGTTAAGATCAATACTGGTGGTGATTCCTTTTGCTTTCGCGGCCTTCAACGCAGCCTCAGTTAGTGCAGCGGCCTTATCGCTCAGGGCCGGCGTGATACCCGTGGTGTGAAACCAGCTGGCGCCATCCAATATCTTATCGAAATCAAATTCGGAACTGTTGACATCCGCGATGGAAGCGCCGGCACGATCATAGATAACCTGCGACGCACGCATCGATGCTCCCGTTTCAAGAAAATATATTCCAAGGCGGTCGCCGCCCCTGGCTACGAACTGGGTGTCCACACCATATTTGCGCAGGTGATTGATTGCCGATTGGCCAATCGCATTATTAGGGACCTTGCTCACGAATGTTCCATTGAGTCCATAATTACAGAGAGCCGCAGCTACATTCGCTTCGCCACCGCCATATGTGACATCGAAAGTATCAGCCTGAACAAATCTTTTGAAATCCGGAGTCGACAGACGTAACATGATCTCTCCAAGAGTTACCACTTTTTTAGACATCTTCTTTAAAATTTATTTTTTCTTATTGATTAAGTGAAAGGTACAAGATGCCACGGGAATGGGCAGGATTATTACCGGCAACGTTCCCGTTGAAAGCCTGTACATCCAACCAATTCATCAAACATTCACGGGCTTGATTTCAGCGGGTTTCTGATCGAGTTGCCAATTGAAATAATTTCTTGCATTATTGAAAGAGATATCCTGGATCACTTTTCCAACCCAATTGATATCGTTGGGTAGCTCTCCGTTTTCTATCTCGTCGCCGAAGAGGTCACATAATATCCTCCTGAAATATTCATGTCGCGGGAAAGAGAGAAAACTGCGGGAGTCTGTGAGCATCCCGATGAAACGACTAAGGAGTCCCATGTTAGAAAGCGCATTTATCTGCTTCGTCATTCCATCCTTCTGGTCGAGGAACCACCAGCCTGACCCCCATTGTACTTTACCTGCCGCCGAACCATCGTTGAAGTTTCCAAGCATTGTAGCCATCAGTTCGTTATCGGAAGGATTCAGATTGTATACGATCGTCTTGGCAAGCTTATTATTAGTGTCCAGCTTATCAAGAAACTTTGCGAGTGCCCTGCCTTGAGAGAAATCGCCAATAGAATCCCATCCTGTATCGGGGCCCAGGGTTTGCAGCATGCGCGAGTTGTTGTTTCGCAGAGCACCCAGGTGAAATTGCTGTACCCAGCCTTTCTCCCAGTCCCATTCCGCGAAATGAATCAACATAGCAGAACGGAACTTACGCTGCTCCGCTTCGCTCAATATTTTACCACCGTGTACCTTATTGAAAATAGCATCTATCTCGGAACCTGTAAAATCCTCCGCATATATCTCTTCGAGTCCATGATCGGAAACAGAGCAGCCCATCGAGGCGAAGAAGTCGTGCCGATTCTGCAATGCATAAAGGAAATCATCAAATGAAGAGATGGCGATATCGGTAACGGCCTCGAGTTTCTTAATGTAATTACAAAAGTTCGTCGGATCGCTTACATTCATCGCATTGTCAGGGCGGAAAGCCGGAAGGATGGGAACTTCGAAACCGTCATCTCCTATTTTGCGGTGATGCTCCAACGAATCGACGGGATCGTCAGTGGTGCAAACCAATTTCACATTCATCTTACGCAATAGATTACGCACGGAAAATTCCTGCGTCTGTAGTTGCGCAGTGCAATCGTCGTAAATCTTCTTCGCGGTGTCTGCATTCAAGATGTTATGAATGCCGAAATATCTCTGGAGTTCGAGATGCGTCCAATGGTATAGCGGATTCCGTAAAGTATAGGGGACAGTCTCGGCCCATTTCTGGAACTTCTCCCAATCGGACTTGTTGCCAGTGCAGTAGCTCTCGTCAACGCCATTAGTGCGCATGGCACGCCACTTATAGTGGTCGCCGTATAGCCATACCTGTGTCAGATTCTTAAACTGCATGTCCTCCGCTATCTGTTGAGGAGGGAGATGACAATGATAATCGATGATTGGCATTGCCTTTGCAAAATCATGATAAAGACGCTGCGCCGTCTTTGTCTTTAACAAGAAATTTTCATCAAGGAATTGTTTCATACAACTGCTTTAAAATCGAATTTGCCATTTTATGAATAAGAAATAAGAAATGTGAAATAGGTAATTAGAAAGTCGGCCGTTTTTAATTTGGACCTTCCTTTCTTTGTATGTTACTTCCTCATTCCGTATTTCTAATTTCTTATTTTACATTCTTCTAGAGGGACACTCCTCTCTTCCAGGGTATAAAATCATCCTGGTTCAACAACACCGCCTTAGGAATAACTTCTCCTCCCGCCGCCTTGATACAATACTCCAGTATTTCTTCACCCATCTCCTCAATGGTCTTATCCCCTTCGATAATAGGACCAGTATCGATATCAATGATGTCACCCATGCGTTTCGTAAGAGTCGAGTTAGTCGCCACTTTTATAGTAGGACAGACAGGATTACCTGTTGGTGTTCCAAGCCCTGTAGTAAACAGGATGAGCGTGGCACCACTGGCGGCCTTACCCGTTGTTGCTTCTACATCGTTACCAGGCGTGCATACCAGGTTGAGTCCTGGCTTAACCACCGGTTCGGTATAATCAAGCACATCCTCTACAGGCGAGGTGCCGCCCTTCTTCGCTGCACCTGTACTTTTGATGGCATCTGTGATAAGACCATCCTTGATGTTGCCGGGAGATGGATTCATGTGAAAACCCGACCCTGCCCTTTCAGCAGCATCGCTATAGCTACTCATCAGCCGGATGAATTTCCTCGCGGCTGATTCTTCCTTCGTCCTGTCGATAAGATTCTGTTCGGCGCCGCATAACTCAGGGAATTCAGCAAGCAATATTTTACCACCAAGTGCGACAACGAGATCTGAGCAATAACCCACGGCAGGATTAGCGGATAGACCACTGAATCCATCGCTGCCTCCGCATTTCACCCCGATCACAAGTTTATCGAGCGTAGCCGGGCGTCTCTCCAATTTGTTTACTTCTATTAATCCTAAAAATGTCTTTCGTATAGATTCGGTGATCAATTGCTCCTCGCTTTGCGAAAGCTGTTGCTCAAATACAAACATTGGCTTATCGAAGCCAGGGTTTCTCTGTTTGATGTCATCGAGAAGTTGCTTCGTCTGCAGGTTTTGGCAACCTAGACTAAGTATCGTCACACCTGCGACATTTGGGTGATCGGCATAAGCTGAGAGTAGTTTGCTTAGCACCGAAGCATCCTCGCGAGTGCCGCCACAACCGCCCTGGTGATTCAGGAACTTAATCCCATCTACATTCTTAAATACCCTGTTAGTGGGAATAGTCGATTCAGTGATGCTCAGGTCCACGGTAGCAACATCTTCGCCTTTGCGGTATAATTCAAGGAGTTGATGCGTCTTCTGTTTATACTTATCAGTGACGGCATACCCAAGTTCATTGTGCAATGCCTCGCGTATCACATCGAGATTTCGGTTCTCGCAAAAAACTGTAGGAATAAACAGCCAGTAGTTAGCTGTACCTACCCGTCCATCTGTGCGATGATAGCCATTAAATGTCCTGCCCCTGAACTTCGCCACATCCGGCGGACTCCATGTGTATTGATAGGGTTTAAACTCGTATGGATCGGCAGCATGTTTCACATTTGCAGTCGTCATCAATCCGCCCGTAGGAATAAAACTCTGGGTTTTCCCAACGAGAACACCATACATGATCACTTTATCACCCGCCTCCATATCACGCGTGAAAAATTTGTGTTTTGCGGGAATCTTTTCCTGTATGAGGAATTTCTCTCCATTGTAGGCCACGGTCTCTCCCTGCGCAATGTCTTTCAATGCTACGAGCACATTATCGTCAGGGTGTACTTTTAATATTGTTTGTTTCATCTCAGGCTACAGTTGTTACCGACATACTATTTAATACACCGGCGGCTCCCTGCTGTTCTAACAATTGCAGGTTTTCCTTTACGGCTTTGGCGAATCCTTCCAGCTTCGACAGATCAGCGCCCCAGAGTTCGTTATCGGCGAGCACGCTATCGACAAAGGCATTCTTATCACTCGTCCATTTAGCGGCGAAATATCCGGCCGACTCATCCTGGATCGTATATTTCCGGCCATTTAATTCGCCTTGGTATTTGCTATCCGAGCTTGCCTCGCATTTCATGAACAAGAGATAAGCGGCAAAGCCGAGGGCCATATTCGAAGGAACGGTATTCGTTTTATTATAATGGGCCAGGAGCAATGGAATATTGCGAAGCTTCATCTTTGAAGTGAAGTTCATCGAAATACTGATCCATTGATGATCGAGAAATGGATTACTAAAACGGTCCGCTACCTGGTTCGCAAATGTGCAGGCTTCTTCATATGATATCCTGTTATTCTCCATTGCTGGCGCGATCTCGTGCAACATCAACCTGCGTACGAAGCCTAAGAACGCCTCATCCTGCATTGCCTCCTTAACGGTAGTGAAGCCGGCCAGGTAGGCTACTGCACAGCTGAAGGTATGCGTACCATTCAATAACCTTAATTTGAGTTCGCGAAACTTCTCGATGTCGGGAGTAATGACAATTCCACTATCGACACTGCTGAAAGATAAAATATCCCTGACTCGCTGATCTGCCGACTCTATCACCCATAGCCTAAACGTCTCCGCCATGATCATCAGGTCGTCGGTATAACCGAACTTCTCCTCCACAGCCTTCCTTTCCGCTTCCGGCAATTTTCCGGGAACGATCCGATCTACCAGAGAGCTGCAGAAATGATTAGCGGATTGCAGCCAACCAATAAATTTCTTATCCATACCGTTCATCTCGGCCAACTCTAATACAATGGAACGAAGCTTTGTCCCGTTGTCGACAATCAACTCCGTGGGGATGATTAACATTCCCGACTCTTCGATTCCTTTGAATGCCTTGTAACGTTCATAGAGGAAGGCGAGAAGCTTCCCAGGGAACGATACAGGAGGAGACAATGTTATATCATCCTTGATCAAAACGATTCCAACCTCGGTTGTATTTGAAATCACGATCCTCATCTCCGCATTATGGGCGCATTTAAGGACGGATGCCCAATCTTCCTTCGCTGAAAGAACACGGGAGATGGAAGCATTGATGATCGCCTCTTCTGCCATAGTGCCATTCTCGATGCCACGAACGTACAAGGTGTACAATCCATCCTGCACATCGAAGGCATCGGAGCTACCTTGTGACGTGGACTTCACCATGACAACGCGTCCATTGAATACTCCATTCCTGTTAGCCTTGTCGATGAAATAATCAGGAAGGCCACGAAGCAGTACTCCGGTACCGAATTGAAGAACTTTTTCAGGCAGCGAGAACACATCTGTCCCCGGTATTGTCAATCCTGGTGAAGGCTTGATGGTCTCGATTGTTCTTTTTGATAGTTGCATACTCACAATGTTTCAATTGATCAGCGGATTCCATTTGTTCTTGAAAACCCAGTCGACCGTTATGTCATTCACTGTCATGGTGGGAGGTAGATTATCAGCATACCAGGAATAATCAGTACCACCCAGGCGATGACAATTATAATAATAAACCCGATGGCCCCATTGAAGGATATTGGCAGTTTGTACCCTGTAAATTGCAGAGTCTCTCATGTTAGCTGCGAATTCACAATTCAACAGGTAGAACTGGGCATCGCGATGATATCGACCCAGCAGGAATCCATTATAACCGGTAAACCTGCAATTCTTAAGTACTGTCTTTGAGTCTTCATGGCGAGAACCATCATGCCAAATGGCTGCAGTTCCCGAATGGGCAATGAACTCACAATTCTCGGCCCAGGCCCAGCCACGCGGGCAATAAAAATCGACACCGCCTTCCATGATGCAATCCCTGAAATACCACATCCCATTCTCAACATCCCACGGACTGACAGTATCTCCTCCAAAGGCGCGAAAATGACAATTGATCGCCCTGAGTCTTGTCGCATTCATTGTTCTCAACGCCATCTGGTGCCCATCCTTTCTTAACCTCCGCTCTTTATTCACTGTATCGGACGGGCACGGAACTATCTTTTCATTTTTCCAATCAAAACCAAAGCTATTGGTTATGGTCAGATTCTTAAGTGTGATATCACTTGCCCCTACATTGACTGTAGCCACCCCCCAGTCATCCGGATGCGCACATCGCCATTCATCCCTCGCGATTGCCTGCGTGATGATCGTCTTCTCGCGGCTCTCTCCTTCTATTGTTAAGTTGGTCTTTGTTAAATAAACTTTTTCTTCATAAACCCCATTACGGATTGAGATCAATCTCGGCTCCCGGGATGAATCTGGCAGGCTGTTGATCGCTGCCTGTATGGTTTTAAAGTTCCCACCGCCTTTGGCGTCCACAACAATTCTTACCTGCTTCTGCGAACTCACGGATCCGATAACGACCAGAAGGATGAATAACAGGGTATGGAACGACTTAAAATTCACTTATCATTTTTTGCTCTGCGCAAGCAACCATCTCACGAGGTCTTCCGCGGCTTTGAAATTCGGATATTCTGCAGGAAGTTTCCTGCCATCGATGTATTCGTTGTACAACCAGGGATCTCCGACTGCGAACACAGTGCCCTTACCATACTTTACCGTGGCGATAGCGACATCATCGTCAAGTTTGGCAAGTGATCTCGCAGGAGATTTAATATCCACTATGCTGATTTCTTTGAGAAACATCTTATAAGGTTCCTTGAAGACTTCAGTATTAGAAGGGAACACCACACCCGTTTCATAAGCATCGTTCTTCACCATGTTCCTGCTCCTATTGGTAAATGTGATCCCAAAGGCCTGGGAAAGTTTGTTGAAATGCTGTAGATCGGCATTGGAACTATCGTTAGCCATCAATACCAACACGCCTCCTGCACTGACCCAGTTACGGATCGCCGTAACATCCTTATTGGACATATAATTAGGCGTAGGATTATCCTTCACGTGATCAGGATCTACGATTATGTAAAGGGAAGCATTCCTGAGGTTTTCGGCAGAAGGAGCAACATCGAGTGATGCGAGCGATGCGCCATGCTTATTGAAAATATGACCAAGTCCTGCAAACCCAGGATGTGATTTCTCTTCCCAGGTGTAGTGCCAATAGCTCATAGCGCCGGTTGCATCTTTTCTCTTCTCACTATTGAAATAACGATCGAGCACAACCTTCTTGCCCTTTCCTTTCGACTGGAAAGGGAGCATATCGATTTCATTGGATGCCAGTAAAAATGCGCCAACGCCTTTGGCGTCATTCACGATCACGTCTTCGCTCATATAATATTCGAAAGTTCCGTCCCGGTAAGGGTTACCTCCGAGACCGCTGACCTTCACGGTACCGTGAAGATTCGTCTGCCCATTCTCATTTTTTATAAATTTTTTTACAAGTCCATTATATCCTTTTGTAGCAATAGGTAATTTCGATTGAGGCAGGTATCCATTGCGAACGCCTTTTGCCACCGCATATACAAACTGACTGCTTGCCGATGCTTCGAGATAGTTTTTCTCTTTACCCGGACCATTGTAGTTCAATATATCATACCATAGTCCAGTCTTAGGATCCTGTACTTTCTCGATTGCAGTCACGAGTCGATTTAAAATTCCAATGAGGTCTTTTCTCTTTGGGTGATTACGGGGGAACCAATCCAGTGCATCAACCACCGCTGTAGCATACCAGCCCATGGCGCGAGCCCAGAATAAGGGAGAAAGTCCCGTTTCCTTGTTGGCCCATTTCTGTTGTTTGCTTTCGTCCCATGCGTGGTAGAGGAGGCCGGTCTTCGCATCCCGGGCGTGCTTCTCCATCCAGATGAACTGGTTGGCCACATCGTTGAAGGCGGTATCCTCGTGCATCAGGTCTGCATACTCTGCATAGAAAGGCGCTCCCATGTAAAGACCGTCGAGCCACATCTGGTAGGGATAGATCTTCTTGTGCCAGAATCCGCCCTCATTAGTCCTGGGATGGGTGAGCAATTGGTTTCTTAATAGCTGGGCGGCTTTCAGGTACTTCTCCTTCCCCGTGACGCGGTATAGAAGCAATACAAGCTTTCCATTATTGATATGATCGATATTGTATTCATCGGGCCTGTAGGTCTTAATAGTGCCATCGTCTTTCACAAAGAAATCCATTTGTTTGAGGATGTAGTTGTAGTACTTCACATCGCCGGTATTTCTCCATAAACCCTCGAACCCTTTCAACACCACACCCATGTCATATGACCACTTGGCCTGATTGCCCAGGGAGAAAGAATCTTTCCAGATTGTCATGACCGTCTCGGCGAGTTGTTGCGAATATGGCCTTTGCTGGGCATTGGCAATCATGCCCACAAACAGTAATGATGTTATAAAGAATCTTTTCATTTAATTGTATTTACTAGTCGCATTATTCGGTCACGACGAAAAACATTTATTCTTATTGGCGCACGCCCGTCACGCTCTTCTCCGAAGCGCCGAGTTCATACAGGATTTTCTCTTTTGTCTTCGATGCATCGATATTCCTTATATTAATCGCGCTACTTCTATCTCCGCTCACACGGAATAACAACTGCGAACCATCTTTGTAAGTAATGTTATCGAATATAAGCTTGTCGCTTTGTACAACATCGATGACCGGATTCGTATTCTCGCTGATGATCTTAATATTCTTGAAGCTGAGGCCAGATGCTTCCTGTATGTCTATTCCTTTATTGGCTTGTATGACCATGTTCTCAAATTCTATATTCTTGACATGCATTTCGGGAAGGCCACGGACGAAAATGCCTTTATTTGCTCCATTAACATAGACATTACTGATATGGAAATTTCTAAACTGTGGTGTTGTCTCATCCACAGTCTTGAATTCGACCCTAGGTAACTCTCTTTTCTCCCCGGCGGCCGGCACGGGATCTTTCCCCATGTAATACATGTCGAAAAGTATTGCGTCGCCGGGAATGTCTTTCATGTAGATATCCCTGATGAAGATATTCTCCACTATACCTCCTCGGCCGCGGGTTGTCTTGAAGCGTAAGCCGATATCTGAACCTACGAATGTGCAATTGCTTACATAAATATTTCTCGCGCCGCCGCTCATTTCGCTGCCTATCACGAAACCTCCATGCGAAGCATACACAGTACAACCCCTGATAATCACGTTCTCGGTTGGCATCGCCCTCTTTCGCCCTTCCGCATCGCGACCGCTCTTGATACACAAGGCATCGTCACCTACGTCAAACACCGAATTTTCTATCAATACATTCTTACAGCTCTCCACATCAATACCATCCCCGTTCTGAGCATACCATGGATTTTTTACGAAAATGTTTCTAACCGTGAGGTGCTCACTCATCAAGGGATGCAGACACCATGCGGGAGAATTCTGGAAGGTGACACCTTCAAGCAGGATATACTTGCACTCAGTAAGCAGAACCAGGTTTGGCCGCAGGAAGTCTTTGATGCTATCGTAGAAGGCCGCCGTCCTATCGGGATTGATCAATCCAGGATTCGCCTGCATCTTCGACCCATCGAATGCTTTTTTTGTAGGATACCAGGTCTTCTTATCATCACTCACCATTCCGCCCGACTCAACAAGCTTCTTCCACTGGCTCTCGGTGAGTTTATCTTTCTTTACCACTCTCCACGCATCGCCATTGCCATCGATAATTCCCTTGCCCGTAATGGCAATGTTGGACGCACCAGTGGCCGAGATAGGTGACTGGTTACGCATCTGGGGCAATCCTTCCCAATTCGCCTTTATCAATGGATACTGGTCGAAGTCCGGAGTGAATAATAAAGTTGATCCGACCGCGAGGTGGAGATTGACATTGCTTTTGAGTACGACGGGACCCGTCAGCCAGAGACCGGCTGGCACCAACACTACGCCACCACCTTTATTATGAAGTGCGTCGATAGCTCCATTGATGCTTTTGGTATTGAGCGTGTACCCGTTGGGTATCGCACCATAACGGGTAATATTGAACGTATCTTTTTTGAATTTTGGAGCCGTGACAACAGGTAATTTGCCTTTGAATTGGCCAAACGTTCCCACAGATAAAATCAAGGCAAAAAACAGGCTTAGGTATAGTTTCATAATGACAAGTAAACCGTTGTTAAAAAAGAGGGATTCCGAATCACAATTTTACCCAAAACTCAATCATTTTCAATGGTTTCTGAAGGGTTTATTTACGCAATCGTTGCCGGGGTTTTGATCAATAGGCAATTGGCAATAAGCAATAGGCAAACGCCCGTAATCAATAGCCAACAGTCAAGTTTAGATCGACGATTAGGTCCTCGTTCCCCACTTCCCACTAGCCACTTCCCACTAGCTACCCTGCTCACACCACCTTAACGGCTTGTCTAGCCAGCAACTTCCACTTCACCCCCATCTTTTGCCAAACAAGTAATATGCGTAGATGGACTTCGCCGGCTTTTCCGCCATCGTTTGTCTTGGCCTTGAGTATGTGTCGCACAATGGCTGTCTTTCCACTCATCGTTATTACCTGATCAGTTAGATCCATGGTTACAAAATCGGATGTACCATTAGTTAGTTTCTCGACAAATTCTTTCTTATTATCGATATGACCGCCCGAATGCCCATAGCTGAGATTTTCTGCGACGATGGATTCAAGAGCAGCCTTATCGCCATTTACCATTGCCTGCCTTAGTTGCTCGACCGCATTCGCTACGGCCATTTCGTGTTTGCCCTGCGCGATGCCGGCAATACTAAGCATCAGGAAGAAGGCCGTTATGAGAAAAAAGTTATTCTTCATTTTCACAAGGAAGTTTAGAATCGTTTTGCCATGGGTTTAAGGTCGGTTAGCTCGGAAATCTTCACTGGCCGCTTCAAAGCGATGCTCTTCCTTGCCGCGATTCCGATCAGGATCGACATTGCGCCCTCGCGCGTACCCGCCATTACATTATGCGGATTGTCGTTTGTATCAACGAACATTCTTCGCTGCATACGGATGTCGCCCCCGCCATGACCGCCCCTGATCTTTGGTGTGGTATATACTTCATAGTTCTTTGCGAAATTGTCCATGACTACAATCTCTCGTCCTTCCCCAGGAATAGCATCGTCCGCGTTAGACATCTCGATAGCATGACGCTTCGATTGATCGTCGGGTGTCTTCTGGAGATAGGGAATGTCCTCCCAGGTCTCGAGCCTTCCCTTTAAACCGTTAAACGCGATCTGCCATCCCTCGTAAGGGGAATAGGTGGTAAGAGAATAATTGGCAGTAACGCCATTGGCGTATACAATCTGAGCCGACATCTTATCATAGATATCGATCTCTTTGCTCCATACGCAACCATCCCTTATATACCCATCGTGCTTCTCGTTGTTCACATATAAGTTGACGAGATTATCGTTCTTCGTGATATCCCAGAAGAACTTGCACTCATCCTTGTATTGACAGCCTCGGCATTTCGTTCCCCGGAAAGAATTATTATGACCGTAATGTTCTAGTTTACCATAGGCCGAAACTTCCACAGGTTCTGAGTTGAGCCACCAGTTAAGTAGGTCGAAGTGATGCGTTGCCTTGTGTACCCACAGCGATCCGCCCTTTGCCATCCGACCGTGCCAGCGACGGAAATAGTCTGATCCATGGTGGACATTGAGATACCAGTTAAAATCAACGGATGTAACCTTACCCACGCGATCCTGCGCCAACAATTCCTTTATCTGCATAGCATGCACACTATGACGATAGTTGAATGCGACCGTAACCTTCTTACCAGATCTCTTTTCCGCATCGAGTATTTTCTTGCATTTTACTTCATCGGTTGTCATCGGCTTTTCCGTAATGACGTTGAACCCCATGTCAAGTGCCTGCACGATAAATTGATCATGCGTCGAATCTACGGTGGTGACGATGACATAGTCGGGCTTGGTTTCCCGCAACATCTTTTGGAAATCCGTATAAGCAGGACAGGAAAGGTTCAGTGATTTTCTTACATACTCCAGGCGGCCGGGATTGATATCAGACAAACCGACAAATTCGGTCACTTCACCAAAACTCTTCATGATTTCCCTGCCCCATAAACTTGAACCCCGGGCGCCTGTGCCGACGAGGGCCAGCCTGATCTTCTTACCTGGAGGAATGGCAAAGGATTCGAATGGGTGAAGCATCAAAGCGGCGCCTGCTGCGGCGGTGTACTTCATGAAGTTGCGGCGTTCCATGGCAATAATCGGTTTTTGGTTAAAGATTTATGAGTCGGGAGGCGATAGACAGGAGGCGGGAGGTAGTCTCCCGTCTATCGCCTCCCGACTCCCGACTCATCTTCGGACTTCCCGTCTTTCTGACTATTTTTCAAACCGGATCCAATCCACCTCTACATACCCAGCATCATTCGTCTTATTAATCCTCGTACAAAACAGTCCAATCTTGGCTCCTACCCATCTTCCGGGTTTGGCGGTGAATGGTCCACCGATAGTGGTGAAATTTTTTCCGTCGGTGCTAAAATTAAAGCTGCCTTTCGCGCCCTGATTCATTACTATTTGCAAATAAATATCCCCGGTTGTCAGTTTTAGACTCGACTTCTCAGTTTCCTTTCTCCCTTTATCGGCTGCGATGCATTCGCTATAGGTTAAGTATATCCCATCTGTTTTTTTCTGTAGGGCAATAACGCCATAGTCTGCTCCAAGTAATATGAATCCCACCTTTTCATTATCCCACCTTGGCCGGAAGTTAAGTTTCACCGTCGCCCTGAATTCTTCTGCCGGCAACTTCTGTCCGAGAATGTTTGGCAGATACCAATAATTTTTTAGCGTGTCGGCCGTCTCTACAGAGAACATTCGCAAAGAACCAGACGAAGTCGGGAACGCCCATGATGGCTGTGGGTTGGCCTGCCACTGCCATTGTAAGCCCAAGGTAGACGAATTAAACTCTTCACTGTCCTGAGGTGTTATGACCGGGAATTTGCCCGTCACACCAGGTTTCTTATATGTCATTATGGGCTCGCCTTTGCCATCGCCATCCTTGTCGATACCGATGACTGGCCAGTCATTCACCCACTTCATTGGTTGAAGATGAACCACCCTGCCATATGCCTCCTTGTCCTGGAAATGGAGGAACCAGTTTTCGCCACCTGGCGTGTTTACCCAGGCTCCCTGGTGCGGACCATTTACGGTAGAGGTTCCCTGGTCCATGACCACCTTTCTTTCGTATGGTCCATATATATTTTTACTGCGTAATACCAATTGCCATCCCGTACTTACTCCTCCGGCGGGGGCAAAGATGTAATACCATCCGTTTCGCTTATAGAATTTTGGACCTTCGATAGTGGGATCTGTATCGTGACCATCGTAGACCATTACACCATTATCAATCGTCTTTGTTCCTGCCACATTCATTTGCTTGACGACGATGATGCTCTTGAAACCGGCGCGGCTTCCGGCATAGGCATGAACCAGGTATACTTTCCCATTATCGTCCCATAAGGGGCAGGGATCGATAAGGCCTTTGCCTCCTTCCACCAATACCGGATCAGTCCATGGACCGCGAATGTTCTTAGCTCGGATGACATAAATCCCGAAATCGGGATCGGGATAGTAAATGTAGAATTCACCTTGATGATGACGGATCGCTGGCGCCCATACACCGTTGCCGTGTTGCACCTGGCTGAAATGATCGAATGGCGTCTGCCTGGGAAGTGCGTGGGCAATCACGGTCCAGTTGACCAGGTCTCTAGAGTGTAAGATCGGAAGGCCTGGCACATGATTGAAACTGGAAGAGACGAGATAGTAGTCGTCGCCGACTCTCACCGCATCCGGGTCCGAATAGTCGGCGTTGATCACGGGGTTTGTATACGTCCCGTTTCCATTGTCCGAGACCCATGCCTTCGAGACGAAATTTCCTTGTTGCGCTTTTGATTCGCAAAACAAGAACAAGAATGCTATGAAAAGATTTCGCCTCATAATTGTATTATTAATTGAGATTCTTTCCTACCTGAAAGGAATCGGCACCACCCATCCCGTTTCTTTCAGCCATAGTTCGAGCAGCTCGAGCCAGAGATCCGTCGATCCGGGATTCGCATCCATCCGAATACCATGTCCTCCCTGCGGGAAAACATGAATGCTCGCGTTTACTTTCTTATCTAACAACGCCTGGTAAAACAACACGCTGTTCTGCACTTTAACGGTGCTATCATTCAATGCGTGTACGATGAAACTCGGTGGAGTAATCGAAGTCACTCTTAGCTCGTTTGAATATTTTTCGATCATCGCCTTGCTGGTGTCTGCGGCGAGGAAGTTTCTCCTGCTTCCAGGGTGCGCATATCTTCCCATCGTTATCACTGGTGAGAGAAGGACCATAAAGTCCGCACGATGATTATAAGAATCAATCGAATCACCCACAGCTGATTCGTCTCTCTCCTGTGTACCTACCATCGCGGCCAGGTGTCCCCCTGCGGACGTGCCCATGATGCCGACCTTCGCGGGCTTTATATTCCACTGAGAGGCATTAGCCCGAATGATACGAAGCGCGCGTTGGGCATCCTGCAATCCTGCGAGTTGCCGGTTCTGCAGATCCTGTTGGTGGGGTAGCCTATAAATGAGGACGAAGGCACTTACGCCGATGCTATTATACCACTTCGCCAGGTTGAAGCCATTGTACAAATGTGAAATCCTCTCATATCCGCCTCCGGGGCAGATCAACACTGCGGTTCCGTTATTTTCACTCGCAGGCACTACAAACGCATACATGCCGGGAGTAGCGACTCTCCATACCCGGTCGTTGTAAAGTGTGTCCGTTATTCTCTTTCCATTTGAGTTTGGCTTCTTGCCTTCCTTCCAAAGAGGAATGAATTCCTGTGCCATGGACGGTAGCAGGGCAACGAGAGCAATCATCAATAACAAATACTTCTTTCGCATCTGCATTATTATTTGGGAAGCCAGTCTCCCGAACCTCTAAAAATATTCTTCAATGTATAGGTTTTTGCCTGTTTTGGGCTCAACTGTTTCGTCCACTTCGCACGGCCCGTATTGTTTGCGCCGGGGCCAGAACTTCCATACTCCGCATATAGTACGGTCTTTTCGTTCTCTGGATTCTTCCAATTATCCCAACCCGCCGGTACGATATGATTTCCCATTTCTGTCGAAATGAAAACCGTTTTTGCAAAAGGTCGCCATGGTCTGCCGAGATATACTTTGTTTACGCCCTCCGCCGCAAGGAGCTTGCAATGAATAAAGACAAACCCATAGGCCTTTCCCGGCCGCGTCGATGCCGCAGTAATGAAAGAATTAGTCAAGCTCCTCAATTCACAGTTCATGAACACGGCAGTGGCCTCGCCGAAGATGAAGTCAGTAGTTCCTTCAATATAGCAGTCCACATAATACTGCCTGCTGTTGCTTGTCGCAGCATAAATCGTATCCTGGTTACCCAGCAGTTTACAATTTTTCGCTATGAATCGGTCGCCTTCGACATGAAGCGCCACGGCCTGTCCAACTCTGCCCGCTGAATTTTTTATCGTGATGTTCTCGATGCTGCAGTCATTGCCTTCTACCAGCAGTGTATAAGAGGTGTAAGTCCTGATCGAGTCGGCCTTGAGAAACGCATCTCTTACTGCCAATCTCTTTCCCGCGTAATCGTTGTATTCGATGATGGTACTGTCTCGGCTCTCCCCTACCAGGGAGATGTTGGTTTTCCATGATGGAATTACAAGTTTCTCGTGATAAATGCCATTCTTTATAAAAATTGTTACTCGCTGCTGCGAAAGATCCCTCACAGCAAATATGGCATCCTGGATGCTTCTAAAATCTCCGCTACCGTCCGATGCTACAGTAAAACGAGTTGGATAGGTGACGGGCTGCGCATACGAAGTAAGGACAGAAGAGAATAATACCAGGAGAAATAGCGATCGCTTCATAATTCCTATTTCGGCGTCTTTGAAATAACCCTGGCTGCGAGATCGGGAATCAATACCCGTATATCTCCGAGTACAATACCAGCTATCTTTCTCGCGCCGACTTCACTGAAATGCGTATCGTCTATCTTGCCCTCTGGGTAGTTAGGATGCTCACCCGGTGCAAGGTGGTTGAATAGCCACTTCGATCCGTCGACGCCCAATTGCTGGTAAAGCGCCTGGCTTTTCCTATCGAGGTCAATCAATATCGTCTTCTCAATTGCCGCCACGTCTCGCACGATCTGCGAATAGACATCATGGGTACCGACCACTTTCCCGGTGGAGTCAAACTTCCTGCGGGCAGCCGGCGTCAACAAAAGAGGTATAGCCCGTTTACTCCTGGCCTCGTTGATGTATTGGACGAGAAGATTACGGAATTCCATCTCCGTCGTGTAAGTTTTCTTGGTTGGCACCTCATCATTGTGGCCAAATTGTATGATAACATAATCACCTTCCTGCATTCCGTTCATGACTGGTTCCCACAAGCCCTCGTCACGAAAAGACTTCGTACTCCTGCCATTCTTTGCACGGTTGTCGATAGTTACAGTCGAATCCCAGAAGTGCACAAAGGACATTCCCCATCCTGTCTCGGGATAGGTTCTTTTATCCTTGATCGACATCGTAGAATCGCCTATCATCCATATTCGAATATTCCGCGCGGGAGGGAAGCTGAAGGCGGTCATTGTCGCCAACACTATTAAAATGACTATAGTCTTTCTCATAAATGACAAAGCTTAATACTTGTTTGAGAGACCATTGATATAGACTTCAATGTTCGTGTAAGACTTATCCAATTTATAACCAGATGCATCCTTGGCATCAGCGGGGTTCAGGCCATTCACCTTTTCCCATTCATCGGGCATGCCATCCTTATCCGTATCTGTCGGTGCGGGTAAGGTACGAAGCATTGGCCATGCGTTCACCGTGATGGCATAATCCGAGCCATGAGGATAACCGCCTTGCACATCGATGAAACCGCCTGTTCGATTCTTCACGTTGTTGATGATTCTCTCATCCAGCGTATCCCTTCTCCAACTGGCTCCCACGCCCGCAAGCACAGCCTGGTATGCATCCGTAGCCGGTTGAGTATTTACTTCTAAAGATGGGAAAGCCTTATCAACTACTGCGTGCCGCTTATCCTCTTCAGTTCCGTTTCCCATGTGAATTCCTAACCAGTTATTGCGAGAGACGTCAGCAGCACCATCCACATAATTTCCGTCGACATAATATTTCCCGAAGCCAACTGGCGGTTTCTCCTGCCTCGAAGGGTTGACAATGCGAAATCTTACATTCTTATTCGTCGAGGGACCATAACGATAATAGTTGTTGACAAGGTTATACCTGCCCCCTTCACCACCATACACGTTATTGCCGCCCCAGTTATAAATGACGTTGTTGCGGAAGTCGACAAAATCTTCTTCTGCACCCAATCTTGTACCGTTGAACCGCGGGTTTCGGCTAACGCAGTGCGCGAAAAGATTATGATGCGCAGACATTCTCGGGCCGCCCCAGATGCCGCCATACCCATGATGTTCCCAATCCTTGTCGCCTGTTTCGAAATGATAGGAATAGTTCAATGGCTCTGATATCAGGTTCCATTGGAGCGTGGTACTGTCGCCTCCATATATAGAGAAACATTCGTCTGTACTCCAGCTCATAGTACAATGATCGATGACGATGTGCTTCCTGCGGTTTCCTCCGAGCGCATCGTCCGCACCATTGCCATCCACCATGCCACCGCGCTGGAATTTATCTCCAAGGCGGAAACGTAAATATCTTACGATGATGTTATCGCCTCCTAGTGAAACGGGGTGATCGGCTATGCAGATCCCATCGCCAGGCGCTGTCTGTCCTGCGATCGTGACATCCCCTTTGATAGAGAGTCTTGATTCAAGGTGAATAGTGCCGGAAATGCCAAACACAACTATCCTCTTACCCTTGCCTTCTGCGGCTTCGCGGAAACTCCCCGGTCCCTTATCGTCAAGGTTAGTGACTATCATCACCTTTCCACCACGACCGCCGGTTGTGTATTTTCCAAAACCTTCTGCGCCTGGAAAAGCGATGGGCGTGCTTACTTCCGTGGTTGATACGGAGTTGATCTTCTGTTGAGCGCAAGCCGTAATGATCAGGCAGAGCGACAATACCGAAAAGAATACAGCTATGAGCTTAGTCATTTGTTATAGTTTGAACTAATAATATCTCCGTGTCCTGTAGTCGGAACAGAGAAGCAGATGGTATTGCAAGCAGACAGGAATGAAAAGTAGAAACCGCGGCACACTGTTGAACATGCCGCGGTTTCAATTTAGATCCGCCAGCGCGGATCGCCGGAATTACTCCTTCCGGGGAATACGTTATCGATTATTTTGAAATTACCATTTGCGGGATCCTGGAATAACTGAATGACGGGTCTTGGATAGGTAATGATCCCGGGGATATCATTTCCAAGTGATACCTGGTCTGAAGTCCTGAAATTATTGGAAGCATTCACCGTTGTCGCAGCACTGGCCCTGATGCCCCTGATTGCCTGATTACCGGCGTTCGGTTTTCCTACGCCGAAAATCGAATTATTAATATTGATTCCGTTCGTGACGGTGCTCGTTGCGGCAGTATTGTAATCAACGTAGTAGTTGCTATTACCAAGGGGCGCCTCGTTTACTGTGCAGCTCTCAATAGTAACGGAAAGAGAATTGCTACGGCTGGTGATGATCTTTTCCGCTTTGTAGATCGTACTGTTTCTAATCGTGATATTCTCCGCCCTGCTCGTGATAACATCGACAGTCAACACACCGTATCCGGCGAGACTATCGAGAATGCAATTATCTACAAGAAAATTATTAATGATAACGGGCTGGCTCTGCGTCCTGACCACTCCGCGAAAGATTTCCGCTTTACAGGAGAGAAAATTCATTTTGCCAATCGTACAGGCCTGGCTGATATTGAACACATACTTAGATGCGTAGTCGGTTCCCCTTAGCGTTACATCATTAAACACGATCGAGTCGATTGTACTACCGGATGTAATATTAAAGTTGGCCGGCATGCTGATGATCGCCTGTCCGGGAACTAATAAATCCGTACCGCTGATGATGGTAATCGATTTGTTGATGTTGAGCGTCGCGTTAATCGTATACGTCTCACCGCGCTTCAAAATAACTGTACTCCCTGATGCGATGATCGGAATGGTATCGGCTAATACAGACGGTCGTCCGCTTATGCCCCTGAGATCGATAAGATTGCCAACGAAGGGCGCCTTCGTAGTGAAGTCAGCCCATCCCCTTACACTCGTGCCACTATAGAGGTAGATAATATATCCCGTCGAAGAAGTGAGACCACTGATGATCCTGTATTGATTGGTAACATCAGTTGGCGTCAGATTTACAGTTGTAACCACCGAACTATCACTCGCATTAAGAATTTTGACAGACGTGACGGCGGCACCACTCGTGGTCCAGCTAACCTTCACCGCTTCATCCGTGACTTCGCTCAACGTGGGCGTATTCAAAATTGTGGGGAAGCGTGGTGTCCTTATGCTACCAAGTGGAGACATCCGCGAGTTGTATTGCGTATCTACTGCGTTAGCACGAACCTGTACCTGGTACAGTTTATCCCAGTCGAGGTTTAGAAACGTGGTCACGTTCGTATCTAAAGTCACCGATGCAATGATCGTACGAAACGTGTCGCGGCTGATCTCTGCGGTGTATGACTCGGCTCCCTTAATAGGCTGCCATGAGGCTTTGATCCAATTGCCCTGCGATTCGAGCGCCTCCTTCAGCACGGGCCTGAACAAACGAACCTGCTCCGGATCTTCCGTCTTCTTACATGCTGCAAGGATCAATACGACAAAACATGCCGCGAGACTGAGCTTTTTCACCATCATATTTTTAGCTTTCATGTTTTTAATATTAGTAGCCGTACTGTTGCTGCAATACGCCAAGACTGCTTGATACTACTGAGTTATGAATTGGAAGTATGTATCTCAACGGAGTAGTGCCAGTATTGTCGGGATAACCCCTCCATTGCCTAAGAATATAATCTGCAGGACCACTGGTTGTAGTGTTGTACATAGATCGCGTCCAGCTGACACGCAGGTAACCTGTTGGATTGTCACCAGGATTAGGAACGTTTACAACGGGAGGAGCAACAGCTACTCTCCTGTACTTGTTCAACCATGTAATTGTATTATCGGGATTCACCTTGTAATACATGTAGTCGGGAAGGTGAGCATATGTACCAGTGCCCGCTACGCCGTCGATTCCCATTTGGGTAAGCGTGTTTCTTGTTTCCGCAACTTTCTTTCCCATCAGGTTCCAGCGTTCAAGATCATATTTGCGAAGACACTCACCACCGAATTCCCATGCACGCTCATCTACGATTGCGTTGAAGAATTGAGTTTTGCCAGCGGCTGCAACAGCTAAGTAGCCTTCAACTTTGTCAGCCCAAAGAGACGAAGCGAATGCCCTGCGGCGGACTTTCCTGAGTGCATCCTTAGCTACTTCGTTTGGCCCGTTGAGTTCATTTTCTGATTCCGCGAGCATAAGCAACACATCCGCATAGCGCATCATCGGCCAGTTGATCCCTGTACCTTTTGCGGAGGCCGCGCCAAGTGCGGTCGGTACCAATCTCCGATCCCATTTGCCTGGTGCAATTGCGCCAGTACCGGTTGGAACTTGTTTTAGCGTGTTATCATAGTAAATTATTACGCAGGTGACCGGAAGTCTCATATCGAGCGTATCGAAAGAATGATAATAAGAAATAGGGAAACTCAGGTAGTTGGAACCGGAGCCAAAAGGGTGTGTACCACCATCTACCCTAACACCATTACACCAGGCCACGTCGCCGAAGCCGGGATGGAAGGCCACTTCATATAGTACATCACCATTCGCTGGTTTGACATATTTGTTTTCATTCATGAAGACAGTGCCATAATCGCCAAGTTCACGAGGCTTGATTTCTACAAGCTTCTTTGCATAAGTATTCGCGATAGTGTAATACTCGAGGTAGTCAGCCTTACGCTGCATGGTCATATCCGGATAGAGCCAATACCCACCGCGCATTAAAGCAAGTCTGGAGATCATTCCAATTACATATTCGCGGTTGATGCGTTCGATTCCGAAATCAAGATCACTCGCCCACAGCATATCTGTCTCTGCCGTCTTCAGATCGTTGATGAGGTGCGTAAGAATCGTATCGCGACCAGTTCTTGGCAGATAGAATTCATCGCCAGCCTTTGTAGGCGTAGTTTTAAAAGGCACGTCGCCCCAATGATTCATCAGGAGATAGTACCAGATCGCTCGCAGGGTGAGGGCCTCGCCCTTCAACTGTTTCATCATCCTGTTTCCAGCAATAACACTGGCATCGATTCCTTCGATGCACTCGTTCGCCCTGTTGATAGCATTGTACGCATTGTTCCATACCGTGAGAAGGTCCCCATTGGCGGGAGTACACTCGAACGACCATATGTCGCGTCGGGAGTTATCAGGCGAGCCGCTGACGCCACCACCTTCGATATCGGTATTACCCGTGAAATTGTTCGACACTCGTGAGGTGAACGCATCCTGGTTGAACAGGGCATAAATGCTGGACACAGCCTTTGAGGCATCGGATTCGTTAGAAAAAATGTACTCCTGCGTAAAGGAGGAAGGAGTATCCGGGTCCAGTATTTTCTTACAAGAAACGGCGATTAGTGAAGCGGCTGCTAAACTAAAGATTGCAATACGTTTCATTTGATATAGTTAATTGATTAAATAAGCTTGTTTAAAAAGTCACATTTATCCCAAGTGTATATGTGCGGCTCTTCGGGTACCCCGAATAATCCACACCCGGCGTTAGCGCAGTATAAGAACTACTTCTCGTTGCACTCACCTCGGGATCATAACCGGAATATTTAGTCCATAAGAACGCATTATAAACAGTCGCATAAACTCTAAGTTTCGTAAGACTAACCCTGGAAATAATGTGTCTTGGTAATGAATACCCCAACGTAACATTATTCAGTCGAAGGAATGAGCCATCCTCGATCGCCCACGAATGAATGAGCGGGGCCGCTGTACCGGAAGAGAATGGCGACCAGATCTTGGCATTCGCATTCAGTTTTCCCAGTTCCACGAGATCAGTCACCGGGTTACCCGCAGCATCGATATACTTAAACCTGTCGTCGTAATTCATCGTGTTGAGCATGTTGCCATAAGTAGTACGATACAGCATGTTGAAAGCGATCTTACCAGTATTATAGACATCGTTACCTACAACCCAATTAAAGAACGTCGCCATATCAAAGCCCTTGTACGTGGCATTGAAGCCAAAGCCCCCGCTGTGTTTGGGAAGCGCGCTACCTATGATCTGGCGATCCGCGGCCGTGATCGATCCATCACCATCAAGGTCCTTTAGTTTCAGGATGCCGGGGCGGAGACTAAGTCCACCAAGGAAAGAACCTACGGTCGGAATACCTGGCTTCAATGTATAAACTCTCGTCGTAGCATTATACGATGCGAAATCATCCACAGAATAATATCCATCGGTTACGTAACCATAGATGAGGCCAACCGTTTCGCCAACGATAGCCTTATAGTCATCCTGCGTCTTAAGATCCGTGCCCGCCCAATTCGAACTGAAAGGCTTTTCATCCACCCCATCGAGCTTATCAATCTTCGAGCGATTGAACCCAATATTGAAAAACCCACTTAATTGGAAATCTTTCTTATTAATAATGTTAGCATTCAGGCTCAACTCAATACCCCTGTTTGAAGTCTGCCCGATGTTGCGCATCTGCTTCGAGTAACCTAGGTACGAAGGGATGTCTGATTCTACCAGGAGATCCTTCGTCGTATTCCAGTAAACCTCGAGCGATCCACTGATCTTATTATTAAACAGTCCAAAATCAAGACCGGTGTTTCTTGTGATGGTAGTCTCCCATTGCAGGTCAGGATTTACGAGGATGTTGGATGCAGCGCCCCAATAGGCCTGCGCCACATCGCCAAATCCAATCGGCCTGTTAGTATTGATACGATATGTCCTTCTCCAAAGGTCATTTTGAATTCGGTTG
>JACMKU010000152.1 GCA_014379965.1 Chitinophagaceae bacterium | reverse complement strand
GATGTTCATCAGCTGGGCGATCTCCTTGGTCGAGAGGCTAAGCCGGAGATAGGCAGCCAGTTTGAGGTCGGATGTGGTGAGTGATGGGTAGCGTTCTTTGAGTTTCTTGAGATAGTTGGTGTGGACGCTATCGAAATGGACGGCGAACTGTTCCCACTCCTCGTTATGATCGAGTTCCTTGTCGAGGGTTCGCACGATCCTGAGGAATTCCTTTGACGACCTTTCGGCCTCGGGAATATTTTTGTACTGGAGGAGGTCTTCTTTCAATTTTGATAGAATCTCTTTCTTCCTCACCAGGTTCATGGCCGATGAGGCCAGCTCGGTATTCTTATGTTCGACTTCCGACTGGAGCTTCTCATTGCGTAGCTGGATAATCTCTTTCTCATTCTCCTGGATCTCGAGTTGGTGCTGCAACTGAAGCTCTTTTTGTTCGGCATTGTACTTCCGCTGTTGCTCTTCCAGTTTTATCCGCTGCTGGCGCCTATATCTCCGTTGCTGAATCTTGTAGAAAAGGTAGATGAGACCGGCAAATAGCAACAAGTAGAACGTGTATGCCCACCATGTCTGGTACCAGGGTGGAAGGATACGAAATGAAAAAGCGGACACAGGCGATTCGTTGTCCGCATTATTGCGGCACTTCACCTGGAAAACATAGTTACCAGCCGGCAGGTTGGTGTAGTCGCGTTCAGTCTTCCTGGTCCAGGACGACCAATCCCTGTCGAATCCTTTAAGAAAATAACTGAACTCGGTATTCTGTTCCTGCCCAAATAGTGTCGATGAGCATTCGAAATGGAGAGAGTTATATCGGTGTTGGATCCCTGGTGGCGCCTCTGGACTATTGTACCCGCCATATATGAGACCATCGTCCTGGAGAGTTGACTGTACCTTTCTTATTAATACCTGCAACGGCAACTTGTTCTTCTTATATAGGGAGTAGTCGATGTGATAAAATCCTTTCTCAGCGGCGATGATCACGTTGTTGCTGTCGAGAACGTTGATGTTCTCGAATCCATTGGCCATGATGCGACCATCGATCTCTGGAATGAAGATGATTCTCGGTTTAGCCAACGAGCGATCCGCGATTCCAACCTTCCTATCACGACAAAACCAAATGTTTCCCTGTTTGTCTTCGGTGATGTAGCTCACAGGTGATCGGCCAACGAGATTCTCCAGCCACTTCGACCGCGCGAAGTCACCGAGTGCTTCATCGTATTCGAATATGCCGTTGTCGGTAGTGAGAATTATCCGGTCCTTTAGCTTGAAGACCTTGTTGTGATTGGTAGATAGTATTTTCTTGGGGTCTGTGTACTTCGATGCTTGCCCTACACCGAAACTATCAAACCTGATACTGTAGATTCCTTTGTATGGATGTGCGATCCAGATGATGTTTTTTCCGATGGCAACAAAACGAGCAGACTCAACCTTTGTATATACGATGGGGTTAGCGAAGGTTCCGTTCGCGGAAGAATAAAAACTGATACCATTGTATGTACCTGCTGCAACGAGCAGAGATGGACGTTTATCATAGACAGGCTGGAAACCCCAGAAGCCCGTCTTCGTATCCAGGGCCGTAGCCTTGCCGCCGTCGATAATGAATGAGCCTTTGTTGTGACCAAGCATCAACCTGTCGTTCACGACGGAGAGATTCCATACCTGGCCTTCTGAATTGGTGACGAAATCAAAGACACCGATGGTGTAACTGAAATCTCGAGCCGATGAGTCCAGGTTTACCCGGTACACGCCGGTCGATACTCCGAGGTATAAAGCCTTACCATAAACAACGGATGTGTACCCGGAATTTCGATTGTCCTGGTCAGGATAAATGTTCCGAATCGCATTGTTGTAGGTGACAAGGTCTATACCGTTATCCAGTCCGAGCCAAAGATTCTTGTCTTTGTCGAGCATCACACTCAGCACGTTGTTGTTTTGGATGCCTTCGCGCTTCGTGAACCGCTGGATGAACTTACCCTGTTTATTGATGATGACGCAACCACCGAGATTGGTAGCGAGTGCGATCCTATCGGGCGATAGAAGCGTAGCGGAGGAGATGTTCCTTGTTGACGTCTCGGCGATGTCGGGTGTCTTGAAAGATGAAAGTGTATCGTGGTGAAGGATGAACAACCCATGCATGAGGGAGACAACCAGGGTGCTGTCGCGACCGATGGGCAGGGTAGTTCTGATGAGTAGACCGGATACGGGAAGTTGAGCAGTTGCACTCTTGGTTTCCCATTTCCCATTGACATAGGAAACGATGCCGCGTTCGCTTTCGTTAGCGATCAATTCGCCATTGGCTAAGCCAAGAAAGCCCCAGTTGAAACTGGAGTGTACGCTGATCCTTGCGCCATCGAAGTCGAGAATCTTCTTGTTGGCTCGAAAGAATACATGCCCTTTATAGAAGCAGATGTTCCAGACATCGGCGAAATCATTGTCGCGCGCGGGCACCAGCTTATTCAACGAGGTGTAGGTTAACTCGCCTTTGAGCCCGGGAGAAAAATAGCCGATCTCGCCCTGGCCACCGACATAGATTCTATTATCATCGCTGATCGCAAGGGAACGCGCTACTGTCTTATTGGGGAGACGGTAGGTTCGCCATGAAGTGCCGTCGAAACTAAGCAGGCCATCGGTGTTGGCGAAGTAGAGGATGCCGGTCTTGTCTTGCGCGATGTTCCAGTTCTGGCTGCCGGCACCATAGACCTGTTTGGCATAGTTGACGATATTAGGGATACCGATGGTGTTCTGTGCGAATAAGAAATGGCTAAGGAATAAGAATGCAAGTGAAAGAACCAGCCGCATAGAAGTTTGGGTCATTTTCTCGGAAGGGAAGATAGGGAATTTAGATCGTTGGGAATGAGGAACTATCCAGGATCGTTTTTGCTTCCAGATGCTATATGATTGTGAGCATGACGGCCTCTCCGAGGCCGATGGTTAGTCATAGACTAACCACAACATCCCAGATTTGAAAGACCGAATAATTCCTCAAACCATAAATTTAAATAGCTTTACATCATTCAAAAAGTTTCCAAAATAAAACCGCACAACGTAGGGTAGTTATGGTTAGTCTGTGACTAACCATCAGCCCCGAAGAGGCTGTCTTTTCATAGAAAGACAAGATCTAGTAACCCACATTTTCTACTAAAATAATAATCCTTCGCGCTGGTGTACAGATAGTGCTCAGGCCGCTCCACGATACCTGCCTCCACTGGATTATTATGGATGTAATTCATCTTTTGAAAAATGAATGCTGAACTATATAATTCTATTGGATGGTTTTCCTGACGCCAAAACTGGTAGCTCACATTCCTACTATTCCTTTGCCCTTCCTCGCGAAATATCCGCAACATCCAATCCCCCCGACTTTCCTTTGGATTAACTTCTATCGCCTTTACTATCTCTTTACTTGTAAATTTCTTGAAATCCCGCAGTATATCGCTAAGATTCTTATTTTTAGCCGACCCAATAAGGTGCAAATGATTGCTCATAATACACCAGCTATTTAGAAGTAGGCCTTTTTCATCCTGGCAATGCTTGATGCTATTGAGTATTATATCGCTGTATTCCTTTCTCGTAAAAACATCAACCCATTCAACTACGGCAAATGTTATAAAATGAATTGCAGCTTGATTTCTGATTTTGTACCCAAGATCGACCATATCCTCTTTTTCAATAAAGAGAGGATTAATCTGGCAAGGCTAAAACGTGTTTCACCCACAAGCTTCCGTTTTTTTCGGATAATGTCGAGCCATTGACGACGCTGCCTGGCTATTTGTTAGGCATGACGGCCTCTCCGAGGCCAATGGTTAGCTACAAGCTAACCACAACGCCGTTGCTGAACACTACTGACAGCAATGTCAATCTAATCAAATCGCACGATAATTGTTGAAACTTCCATTTTTGCATTTCGAATCAGATTATCAGTTACGGGATAGCTTTCATCACCGACAATTTTCTTATTCAGCTCGGCTGTGTTAACCGTTGGTGTCAACCTGATCACAACACCTGGCACTGTAAGTTTTGCCACTGAGCCGTTATTCCAGTTAATAACTGTAAATGGCGCGTCGAAGCAGCACCCAGTTATAAAAAATGGTTTCTTGTTTAATGCTAGCAGGGTTTCAAGATCCGTTCCGATACTGATCTTGTGATCGATATTCCACATGGCTCCTTTTCCTTTTATTTTAATTAGTCGTGGGTTCTGTTTATTGACCGCATCTTTCCAGAAAACTTCCAGTTCATTCTTTTCTCCCGGAAAAAGTACAGTGGCACTCACTATATTTCCTTCGCCCTCATCAAGCTGTCTTGAAACCACTTTATTCTTGCCATAGTCTCTGATCATAGACTTTTCTGATGAATTCACTTTAACGGCATCGACACGCCTCCCCGGAACTATCGCACCATCGCTTTCAACTGGAATAAATTCTTCTTCTTCCTCTTTCGGTGGTTCAGTTTGTTTCGGTGCACTGCTGCTATCTGTCTTTACTTCAGTTGTTTGCTGCTCATTATTACAGGATACAATCATCAGGGTGAGGCTCAATATGTAATAAAAGATAAACTTCATATAGCAAGTATTTACTTCTGTATGTTTACCAATAACTACACCAGAATTCCATGACTTGTTATAAGATAGGTTTTCCCTTTATCAACCGGCTCTCCTGAGCTTGAAGCTCAGGAGCTGCTTTCTTGCTATATCATTCCCACACCTCGAACAGCAGGTAAATTTCATGAACGTGATGATTCGCATCACGGCTTAAATCTTTCGAAAAAGGCCTTCTCCAGCAATTCCCTATGAGCAGGGTGCGCGATCCCGATCAAAGCTTTTCCTCGTTGTTTCAGATTTTTTCCAAATAAATTCACGATCCCATATTCGGTAACGACCCAGTGCACATGTCCTCTCGTTGTGACAACACCGGCTCCTTCTTTCAGGAACGGAACGATCCTCGTATCTCCCTTGGAGGTGGTAGACGGCAATGCAATTATCGGCTTGCCTCCTTCAGAGAGTGACGCACCCCGCATAAAATCCATCTGACCCCCTATACCTGAATATTGATAAATACCAATGGAATCAGCACAAACCTGTCCTGTAAAATCAATCTCAATAGCACTATTAATTGCCGTTGCTTTAGGATTTTGCCTGATAATGCTGGTATCATTTACATAGGCAATGTCCATTACTCTGATGGCGGGATTATCGTTTACAAAATCATACAATTTCCTGGTCCCAGCCATGAAACCAGTGACGGAGCGGCCTACATTGAATCTTTTCAGGCTGTTGTTAATAACGCCTTTTTCAAGTAGGGGAATAACTCCATCGGATAACATTTCGGTATGAATGCCAAGATCCTTATGGCCATATAGATTTCCCAATACCTGGTCGGGAATGCTACCTATACCCATTTGCAAGGTGGCACCATCTTCAATGAGAGATGTTACATTCTTCGCTATGTCTACGATGGCCTCACTAATCTTTGACGAATAATTCACTTCCGGAAGTTCCGTCTCATGCCAAACCATCGCATCTAGTCTGTCGCGATGAATAAACCCGTCTCCATGTGTGCGTGGCATTTTCGGATTCACTTGAGCAATCACGAGACCGGCCACGTCTACCGCTGCCCGTGCAATATCCACGGAAGTGCCCAACGAACAATACCCGTGTGCATCTGGTGGAGAAACATGTAAAAGTGCCACGTCGATCGGCAGAATGTTCTCGCGGAATAGTTGCGGAATCTGGCTAAGAAAAACAGGTACATAATCTCCATCGTTACTATTCACGACAGACCTGGTATTGGCCGATACAAATAAGGAATTGAAGAAAAAGCTCTTTCGGAATTCTGGTTTATCGAAATCCAGGTCTCCGAGGTTGGTAATGCTTACCAGTTCTACATCCTTTAACTCACCATGTCGCTCCTGCAGAGCTTTCACCAGGTGCACAGGGGTAGCAGCACCCCCATGGATGAATACCCTGTTACCCGATTTCACCAATTTTACCGACTCCTCGGCTGAACTGTACTCCATAACTATTTTTTGCAAAGATCCGAACTTGTTTCGAGTCATACACTATCGCAATTGAGCAGGAGCATCTCGATGTTGGTTAAGAATTACATTAGACTTCATAATAAACAGGCTCTCCGGCTTGATCCAAATCATGATATTCTGCACATGATGGAATGATGCTGAAATTTGAGCTAATGCAGCTATCTTCCTCCATCAACACTTTACGTATCTATGAAAGCGATCGAAGCCGCCTTGTGCAGTCTCACTCTATTCTTTTTGTGTTCATGTCAACGTGAGCTCGGAGAAGATCCCTTGCCGATTGTAAATTCGCCAGATAGTATTTATTTAAGTAGATACTATGAGCTTACCAGTGCCAACGATACACCATTACTAGCGGTGTTTTCTTACGACAACCAGAAAAGACTAACCGAAATAAGAGCCAGCGGGTACCTGGTGCCTAAAGGCTCCATAGCCAATTTTCCTTTTTATAATGTGATAAAGAGATATTATACTGGCACTGATACTCTGCCGTATGCGGTAAGCTTTGGTTCAAGTTCTACGCCACAAACCTATCTTTTTTATGATGCGAATGGTTGGATAGTTAAAGACTCATCCGGGTATAGGATCACTACATTTACGCATCTTGGTTCGAACAATTTCATGTCGATAAGAAGAAAACTCTACGTAAACTCTTGGGCTGCGGACACTGTTTGGCCGAGCCGGACTTTGCAAAACGGCAACTTTATCGCTGGCTTCGACAGCACACTTACGAATCCTGGCAGCATCGGTTTTCCGCTTATTCAAAGACTTCACACAGAAGCTACGTATGATTCTAAACCTAACCCATTTAGTCGTTTAAATTTGCGGTACCCGACGTCGCACGAGCACGCCTTTTGGGCCCATACCGATTATTTTTTCCCAAGAGGCATCAACAACCCGCTTACTTACAAATGGCATAGTGTGATTGGACCGGCCGATGTTACTAAACTCAGGGAGTATACATATACTTATAATTCCCGTAACCTTCCTGTAACTATCAAAGCAACCGAAAATGGATCACCCATGTTCCATTATGGATTTTTTGAGTATACAGCGCTTTGAGTGTTGAAATGGCTTTCTAAGATTCCAGGCTCTCCAGAGCTTATAGCTAAATGGGTAGCTTCTTTCTTCCTGATCTTATACCTCCGGCACACCGTTTGGTTGGTTTCCGTAGAGGCCTATGCATGTAGGAAATATTTATTGCTTCAGCAGATAATTTTTAGTTCGCCTTTCTATTGTTGAGAGAAAAACGATTCACTCAAGCACCATTACAAATCCACTATTCCCTTTCAATGTAATTTCCCATTTCTTTTGTTCTTCGGCGTTCAATATTGTTTTAGAAAATGCTTCTCCCTTTACACCGTCTGTTAAAAGGGTCGCCTTGTTTCTCTTAAATGCAGTCAGGTCAGCGCTTATTTTCTTTTCAATCAAATCCCCATTAATGCCCGCAACGTACCATCGATCACCACCTCTCCGGGCGATAACGACAAATTTTCCCGGATAGCCGTCGATAAATTTTACATCGTCCCAATTGTCGGGAATCGTTCTAAGAAAATCCTTCACATCACTGGTCACCTTTACCATGCCTTCCGGCGACTGGGCATAATGTTGTATCCCAGATAGGAATAGCACCGAAAGCGCCAGTTCAAAAGCGGGAGTCGTTTTTCTAATACTCTTTGAAGCGGTAAGTCCAGTAAGATTCATAGGTGTGAAATCCATCGGGTCGAATGCGTTTCTTGTAAATGGCAGCATCGTGCAATGACTGGCTTGCTTATCCGCCGCCGCCTGACTGAATGTAACCATCTCCATTCCATAAACAGCCTCGGCGGTTACAAGGTGAGGATATGTTCTTTGCCAGCCTCTCGGCAATGTAGCGCCATGAAAGTTTACAAGCAGCCTGTATTTTGCAGCATCATTCAATATATCAATGTAGTGTTTAATCATGCTTTGGCCATCGCCACCAAAGAAGTCCACTTTGATTCCTTTAATTCCCATACTAGCGAGCCGTGAAAACTCCTTTGCTCTGCCTTCATGTGTTAGTAGCTTATCCTTAGGATGGTATGTTACGGTATTCCAGTCGCCAGCAGAGTTGTACCATAATATCAACCCGACATTTTTTTGGGTTGCATAGTCGCTAAGGATTTTTATGCTGTCGTAGCCAATCTGCGTATCCCAGTTTACGTCAATGAGACAGTATTGCCAGTTCATATCAGAAGCATAATCGATATACTTCTTCTGTTCTTTAAAGGTGATATTGTCATCCTTGCTATTGATCCAACTCCAGCTCGCCTTTCCCGGCTTTACAAATGAAGTTTCCTTTAAGCCTGATGCCGGGGCCAGGTCAGTACCTATTGTGGATTCCGAAATCGTTTTCAAACTACCCACTGCGATAATTCTCCAGGGAGTATACCAAGGCTTATTATTGGCTGGAAGATACCCGCCTCCGGTAAACACCTCCCTTGCATCAGGCATTCCAATGCGATAGACACTGCTTAGCGAATCATTTAGCAACCTGCTGGCACAGTAATGTTCGTCTACCGCCGCCTCAGTGATCAAAGCCCACACTCCATTTGTTTTAAAAAGAGCTGGTAACACCCAGCCCGAACGAAAGGGTGCCATGGTGCCAACAGATATATCCTGACTGTAATGCTCCTCGTAGCTTGGGAAAGTCTGATTCCATCCCTGCTTTGCGTGACTCATCGGCTGCAGCCATGCCCTGGCTTTTTTGTTAAAGCGGAATGAAGTTACTTCCTGCTCGATGACCTGCTCTTCCTGGTTGACCCATGGAAAAAAGTACCGGAAGGCCGCACCATCTCGGGACAACCGGAAAATGATATCCATTCTTTTGCCGTCTTCATTGGCAAATGATGCGATCAACTGGTTTGCGTGGTACCGAATGCTGCTTTTCTTGGCATTCTTCGTTTGGTAGCTCTCGGTAATCTGTTCAATTTTTGATAGGGCAACCAGTTTCATGCGTTTCGAGAAATTGTGCCCCTTCATCATCACTCCTAAGGTCGAAGTTTCAATCACACTCATGCCAGATTTCTTTAGCCCGTATAGAATTTCACCTGTAGCAGATAGGAGTACATTAAGCGCAATAGATTTGTCGGGACTTTGAAGTTGAACTATCTGCTGTGCCTGGAGTAAATTGAATGCGGAACTTACCAAAACATTCATACCAACGGCGGTCAAAACTAAAAGTGTAGTTCTTCTTAATTGCATTTTCAATTTCATCACGCCTTATATTTTTATCAGGTTTAATACAGCAAATGCTAACGCGATTCATTATTTGATCTCTTACAGAAACTGGGTGGTGAAATGTTTTCCATACCCCTCCATTCTTAGGATCAAATTGAGGGTCGTATAAAAAAAGAGGTACCTCTCCCTCATTCTTTGCCGGTTGATTGAATGTAATCCCTTTTATTCAAATGTTCTCAATCACGGTTGACTTAATCAAAACGGTCTGTCCAGAGACTTACGATGAGGCAAATTGCCGGATTTCGAATATTGGCCACCAGTTTGGAAAAATGGGCTAAATGAATCTAACTTTGGTCCATCCTATGACTTTGTTCTTTTATCCACCGCTTAAAATAAATTTTATGCTTAAAACATTTTTGTTCCTGGCTGTCTTACCTGCATTGATCTGTTTCACAACTCCTTTTGACGAGCTAACCCAAAAAGAAAGAGATGCTGCCGCTGCATACTTCAGCGAAACACAAAATAACCTCGAAAAGGCGCTGAAAGGTCTATCAGATAATCAACTGAAGTGGAAGCCCAATGACAGTACATGGAGTGTGGAAGATTGCGTGGAGCATATTGCGTTGTCAG
>JACMKU010000151.1 GCA_014379965.1 Chitinophagaceae bacterium | reverse complement strand
TTGCATTTTGACAAATACGATAGATTCATACTTCCCCCGGTGATAAAAGAGGAAATCGGGGATGCGGTACCAGTGGATAAAGGTCACGTGACGGTCTACCTTCCCGCTTACGATGCTCACAAACTGGCGAGGATTTTCAAGAGCATCCCATCCCGCCGGTTTCACATTTTTACAAAACAGGTGACTGTAGTAGAGGAGATAGGCAATAGTCGATTGTTACCTGTCGATAAGTCGACATTCAATAAAAGCTTGATCGATTGCAATGGCGTCATTACGGGGGCGGGGTTTGAGACGCCTGCGGAAGCGCTCCATTTAGGGAAGAAATTGTTGTGCATTCCCATTCGTGGGCAGTACGAACAGTTTTGTAATGCGGCGGCGTTGATGAAACTTGGAATTACCTGTCATTCCAGGGCTGGGGAAGGTTTTGGAGATCTGGTAGACACTTGGTTGGCAAAAGCTAATCCCATAAGAATCAACTACAAGGGCACAATCTCAGCGCTCATTGAGCGATTGATGGAGGCCAGAGAATCCATGGAACAAGAACCCCATACTGAGCTACTTTCGCCTTTGACTAGCCTGTTATTTCCGTCGTAAGTTGACAGCAATACAAAACTTAATATAGGTTCTATTAAGTTAACGTTACTTTAGTATGATCAAATTGTTAGAGTTATGAGCAAAAAACAGTCTTCGAAAAAACCTTCGAAGAAAGAGACGCGACAGGCGATCTATCACAAATTAGTCATCGCACTCGCCGAATTCAGGTCGGGAGTTAGCGACAAGAAATTCGAAAATAATTTAAAGAAAGCCAGTCGGCTACTTGGAGAAGGAATCTCAAAGGCCGGCAAGAAGAAAAAAGTAAAGATTAAGCCTCCCAAGGAAGAAAAGGCCCCAAAGGATCAGGAACCAGTGGGCGAAACACAATCTTCAAATTGATCAACATACTACTCGTTTAAGGTTTAACGTTTAACGTTCCTAGAGATCAACATCTTCTAATTCCTTTTGAAGATGCGATTTAAAGAACGTTAAACGTTAAACCTTAAACGTTAAACCAATTCCACTCCAGCTACCCTCTTTTTTTGCCTACGGCAATGCGGTAAAGCACGAAGCACATAAAGGCAAAGAACAATACGCCCAACCATTTATAACCTTCCCCGCCGATTCCGTTGGTGATACCATGTTCCGCGTTGACGGTACCAAGTTTCGTATTCACGCTATCGATTGAAGAAAGAATGGCAACCAGTACACCCGCCAATGCACCGCCGGCGACAAGCCCGGTGGCGAATAGATTTCCTTTGCCCAGGTCTTCTTCTTCCGGTGAAACATGGATGTTCTTCCTGCGCTGCCTCCATTCTACAATACCACGTATCGCACCACCGATGAAGATTGGAAGTGTAGTAGAAAGCGGAAGGTAGATCCCAATAGCAAAGCTCAATGCCTTTATGCCGCAGAGTTCCATCACCACCGCGATGAACACTCCAACAAGGACAAACTGCCAGTCAAGATTAAAAGAGAGAATTCCTTTTATAAGCGTAGCCATCAACGTTCCCTGTGGTGCCGGATACTTGTCGGTTCCGATCGCGTGTTCGATGCCCTGCTTTACCATTTCCGCAGTTGGCTGATCTAATATCTTGATAGTAGCTCCAATTGCGATGGAGGAGACGATCGCACCAACGAACAGAGCGATCTGTTGATATTTTGGTGTAGCTCCAACGAGATATCCGGTCTTGAGGTCCTGTGAAGTCGCACCAGCATTCGCTGCTGCAATGCAGATCATTCCACCGACGACAAGCGCCATTGGTTCGTAGACATGTCCCGTCCATTTTACAGCGATGAAGATCAGGCACGTCCCCATGAGTGTAGCAATGGTCATCCCGCTTATAGGGCTGTTTGATGATCCAATCAGGCCGACGATCCGAGATGCGACGGTAACGAAGAATGCGCCGAATATGATGACCAATAATCCAAGAAGTAATTTGCTTCCAATTGATGTGCCTGGGATTAGCGTAGATGGCAGTAATGCAATCACTAGTAGTAACGCGAGACTGCCAATACCTACCACCTTCATCGAAAGATCTCTCTCAGTACGCGGCACGTGATGATCCGTTTCCGGTCCACCTTTCTTTAATGAGCCAATACTTCCTTTGAAAGAAGAGATGATCGTAGGAATCGTTTTGATCAATGTGATGAAACCACCTGCCGCCACGGCGCCCGCTCCGATCTGGCGGATATAGGCTCGATAAATAGCGGATGACCAATCGCCGAAATTGTGAGTGACCGGGTCCCAGGAGCCAGCATTGCCTGGGCCGGGTTTGGTGAGATCAGCTATGTATCCCAGTTTATGTAGTTGTGCGGCGATCACGTCAGGGCTAATCACCGAAGCAAGAAGCGGTATCAATACAAACCAGCTTAACACGCCACCGGCGACGAGCACACCCCCGATCTTGGGACCAATAATGTATCCGACGCCAAGATACTCTGGCGTTATCTCGCCACTTACACGGGCCGATGGAAAGATCTTATTCGTTTGCCGGGTAAAGAAAGCTGGAACTTCAGCGATCACATGGAAGATCTTTTGAAGGATAGCATAGCCAAACGCGAATCCAAGTCCCTGGAAGGCGGTCTTTGCAAAATCACCCCCTCTCTCTCCTGCCTTTAGCACAGACGCGCACGCCGTACCCTCCGGATACGGTAAGACTCCATGTTCCTGTACTATCAATGATCGCCTTAGCGGAATCATCATCAGCGTACCAAGGATGCCTCCGAAGATGGCGAGAATTAGAATCGTGAAATAATTAAAATAGTTGGCACTCGCCGGATCGCTCAAGAAGAGAAAGCCCGGGAGTGTGAACACGACACCGGCCGCAATACTTTCACCTGCCGAACCCGTTGTCTGGATAATATTATTCTCGAGTATTGTTGTCTTTAAGAATCTTCTCCCGAGGGTGATCGCTATCACCGCGATTGGAATGGAGGCGGAAACGGTAAGTCCCGCTTTTAATGCGAGATACACAGTAGAAGCGCCAAAAATAATCCCGAAGATGGCACCCGTGATTATCGACTTGATGGTAAGCTCGGCCATCTTCGTCTCTGCCGGCACAAATGGCTTAAAGGTGGACGTTGGTTGTTCTGCCATATTGGGTGATTTTTGTATGTGGAAGATAAATAGGAATCGGGAATCGGGAATCGGGAATCGGGAATCGGGAATCGGGAATTGGGGATCGGGAATCGGGATCAGTCGTGCTCCAGTAAAGATATTCCTGCTCTGAGGCCCAATTCCTGATTCCTAATTCCCGATTCCTTATTTCTATTTCACTCCTTTCTCTTTCATGATCCGGTTGAGCCACCTCAGCATCGAGAAACAAACAATCGCAGCGATCAACAACAACACGAAATTAACCAGGAAGAAATTCGCTTTGTTATCATACTTGTCCCACATCGTGGCCAGTACACCAGATAATTTATTTCCTATAGATGTTGAAAGAAACCATCCACCCATCATCAAAGAAGTGATCCGCACCGGGCTTAGTTTCGATACCAACGAAAGACCCATCGGACTTAGTAATAATTCACCTATTGTGATTACACCATAACTGACCAATAACCATATCACGCTTGCTTTTTCGGTGCCATTGTTACTCGCATAGACAGCCCCCACCATTACCAATGCAGACAAAGCCGAAATCAATAATCCAAAAGCGATCTTCGTCGCCGTACTGGGCTCCTTGTTTCTTCTCCTCATCCATGCGAAGAATGCCACGACCAATGGAGTTAATAATATGACCCAACCCGGATTGATCGATTGACTCAGGTTTGTCGCCCACAGGCTCACTGATCCACCATCCGGCGGAACCTTGGAAGGCTCCATGTTCCTGAAATACGAGGGATAATTGAATTCCTTAACTATTTTGCCATCAACCTTCGTTATCCTGAACTGGTGATCATATACGGGAACCGAATCGCGCTTATAGTCAAGCGTATCGGCGAACTTGAATTTCTCAAACACCGTCTGCGCGCCTCCGGTTACTTCCCGATTTGTATATCTGTCGGCCCAGGTATTTAACGCCGATCCGTTTTGCTTGAACACGGCCCAGAACAATACGACCACCGCAAAGATGGCTAGCAGTGCCCCAATCGGCCGCTTCTCCACAGAGTCTGCCTTGACATAAAGATTAGTATAGAAATAAACCACGGGAATACAGGCGAAGATGAAAGCGTCTGTCGACTCTGTTCCAAACAAAGTCGTCCCAAAAAGATACTTCGGCACCACCCAGCCGACGACGCCCGCGATAATTGAAGGCGCTAATATCAGCAGGACTATTCTGGTCATGGACATGTCCCCTTCCCTGACACCCTTCTTAATATCGTATGCCTTATAGTGACGCGTACCGGCCATGAATACGAGCACGCCTATGAACATCCCGATGCCTGCTGATAAAAATGCATACCCCCATCCATACGCATTCAGCAATACGGCGCTTACGAAGTTGCAAATGAAGGCACCGATGTTGATGCCCATGTAGAAGATATTGTAGCCATCGTCCTTCTGATGTTGGTATTGCGGTGTAGAATATACATTCCCAAGAAGTGTGGAAATGTTGGGTTTGAAGAATCCATTCCCTAGTATCACCAGGGTCATCGCGACGTACAACACTTTGAGGTCATGCACATACATCAGGCAATACCCTATTCCCATCATCAACCCACCGATGATAATTGATTTGCGATAACCGAGATAACGGTCTGCGAGCAGTCCTCCAAGGAAGGGAGTTAGGAAAACGAGACCAATGAACGTCCCATACAGATCGGCCGATTCCGCTTCGGTCATGGCAAATCCATCCTTTACATTCTTAAGATAAAGCGTGAATATCCCGATCATCAGGTAATACCCGAATCGCTCCCACATTTCGGAAAAGAAGAGAAAGGGTAAGGCTTTGGGATGCTTGCTCCACATAGGATTATTTTAAGAAATGTAAAATGTAGAATATAAAATATAAAATGAAAAAGTTGACCAGTCGATAAATTGACAGTAACACATATTCTCCAAGTCATTTCGTGAAACTCTTGATCCCCTGGTGCCACAAAGCACCTTAGTTGAACAGTCACGAAGTAGTGAATCCCTTGGCGCCTTTGCGAATCTTAGCGCCTTTGCTTGAAACCTAAGCTGAGCCCGTTTTATTCTTCACGATCTGATTGAGCGACTTGATCCTCGAATAAATAAGTATCCCCCCGATGAATGCTGCTACCACCAGGATAATGAAGAATATCTTTTTATCATGAAAATCATCCCAGAATCCTGTCATCACTCCCGCCACTTTTCCACCTATAGATGTAGAAAGAAACCAACCCCCCATCATCAGGGCAGTAAGTCGTGCAGGTGCAAGTTTGGATACAAAGGATAGACCGATCGGACTCAGAAATATTTCACTTATCGTAAAGACGAAATAGGTGCCCCATAGCCAGGCTGGAGATGCCTTATGCGTATAGATTGAAGGCACCGACATGACAGCAAAAACCATCACTAGTGCGGATAATCCGGCAATGAACATGGCCATACCGAATTTCGAAGCCGTGGTCGGCTCCTTTCCTTTCCTCCTCAGGTAGTCAAATAGTGGAACGAATACAAGGGTCAACAACACGATGAATAAAGGATTGATAGACTGGAAAAGCTCCGTATTCGTGAGTTTGATATTCTGTCCGCCCGGCCATTTGTCCTTAGGCACATTATTAAAATATGGATCCGGTCCCATAACCAACACGTTCCTGGATGAAGTATCCACCTTATTTCCCGCGGCAGTGATTCCGAAGACACGCTTGCTGGTGTCCACCTTTTCCTTGCGTTGAATATAAGTGATAATACTGTCCTTGCTAATGATTGCTGAGCTATCCTTCACCTCTACAAAGTACTCATCGACCTTATTCACAAGCCTGGAAGTATCGCTTACTTCCTGCAATGGAAATATAGCTCCTGTTATTTTAGCTGTTGTAGGTGAAGCCTCACGGTCAGTATGCTTCTCAGCCCATAATGTAAGGCCGGTAGCATTCTGGTTGTAAATTGTCCAGAATGCGATTGCGATAGCAAAGATGAATAACAATGATCCAATCCCTTTCTTATCGTCGCCCTTTGCTTTAACCCATAGTGAGATATAGAATGCTATGATGGGTAAACACGCAAAAATAAAAGCATCGTTGGCCTGCGTCCCCATCATCGCGCTGCCGAACCATGCCTTGACATTCCAGCCAATGAAGGCGGCTATGATTGCAGGAAGGAAGACGTAAGAAAATATTTTTGACAATGGCATGTCCTCGGCCTGAACCGGTTTCTTGATATCTGCCTCTTTTATTTCCTGATTCTTTATGGACGTTGCGAGTATGACTAATCCGATGATGAGCCCTACTCCTGCAGCAGCAAATGCATACCCCCAACCATATGTGTTCCGTAGATAGGCAGCAACAAAATTGCATACAAATGCTCCGATGTTGATCCCCATGTAAAAGATATTATACGCGTTATCCTTTAATGGTTTCAGATCCTGGCGGTTGTAAATATTACCTAATAAAGTAGAGATATTAGGTTTGAAAAAACCATTCCCTACAATGATTAGACCGAGTGAAACGAACAGCGCAGTGTTGCCAGGTATGGACAACCCCAGATATCCAGCAGCCATCAGTCCTCCTCCAAGAAAAATCGATTTGATATAACCCAAATACCGGTCGGCAATGAGTCCGCCAATAAACGGCGTGAGATAAACCAATGCAATGAAACTTCCTACAATATCAGCACCTACCGCCTCATCGAAACCTTTGCCACCCGTTTTGGTGTCGATCATATACAGAAGAAGTATACCTACCATCAGGTAGTAAGCAAACCGTTCCCACATCTCTACAAAAAAAAGTACAAATAAGGCCTTTGGGTGCTTGCCGGATTTTGCAGGTTGATTCATACAGCTTTTTTAAAGTTAGTAATCAGAGTTTAACCTTATCAAGCAACCAAAATACAGAAAAATGACCACCCAAAAAGTTTTTCACTCTATCTTTAGTCTGCGTACCTGCTATTCGCAGTAACCAAAATTCTAACTAAAGACTGAAATGCGAATTTTACTGTTAGGCTCTGGTGGGAGGGAACATGCTCTCGCCTGGAAATTGAATCAAAGTGTCTGGACTAATCCGCTCTACATCGCCCCAGGTAACCCCGGCACAGCCAAATGCGGGATCAATGTACAATTAGACATCACCGACTTCGAAGCAATCCGCAAATTCTGTATCCTCGAGAAGATAGAAATGGTCATAGTAGGTCCAGAAGAACCTCTCGTCAACGGGCTTTTTGATTTCTTCAAAGCAACACCTGAACTCGAAAAGATCTATTTCATTGGACCATCTAAGGCAGGGGCGCAACTCGAAGGGAGCAAAGCCTTCGCCAAAGCATTCATGCATCGTCATGGTATCCCTACAGCCAATTATCGCGAATTCACCAGAGAGAACTATGAAGATGGAGTTAAATACCTCCAGGAACATTCACTTCCCATCGTTCTCAAGGCCGATGGACTTGCCGCCGGGAAAGGCGTAGTGATCTGCCAAAGCTACGTGGAAGCAATTGCGGAGTTTGAATTGATGATTCAGGAGGCCAAGTTCGGGGAGGCAAGTAAGAAAGTAGTCGTCGAGGATTTCTTGAGCGGTATAGAGTTGAGCGTTTTCGCCATTACAGATGGAAAAAATTATCTCATTCTCCCCGAAGCGAAAGACTACAAACGTGTCGGTGAAGGAGACAAAGGGCTGATGACAGGTGGCATGGGTGCTGTGAGTCCAGTACCATTTGCCACACCGGGCTTCATGCATAAGATTGAACAAAGAATTATCAGGCCCACCATCGAAGGAATTTTCAAAGAGGGTATCGAGTATACTGGATTCATCTTCTTCGGGCTAATCAATGTCAATGGTGACCCATACGTTATAGAATATAATTGCAGGTTGGGTGATCCCGAGACCGAGGTAGTAATACCCCGACTCGAGACAGATCTCGTTGGACTTTGTATCGCAGCTACACAACAGGAACTCGACAAAGTCGATCTTCGTGTAGACAAAAGAGCCGCCGCCACAATCATGGCGGTAAGCAAAGGCTATCCCATGGGATATGAAAAAGGCTTTGCGATAGATGGACTCGATGGCAAGTATGGCAAACAGTCACTAGTATTCCAGGCCGGCACAACGGAATCCGAGAAGAAGACAGTCACCCAGGGTGGCCGCGTATTATGTGTCACTTCCTTCGGAGAGAATATTGAAGATGCGGTGAACACCTCCCTCGATGTGCTCGATCATATATATTATGAAGGCATTTATTACCGCACCGATATCGGGTTTGAATTCAAGCAGACAAATCATTAGCGTATGGAAGTAAATTATCACGACTACCTGCAACTGGATAAGATCCTAAATTCGCAGTTCCCGGAAAGTGATAAACACAATACGCCCGCTCACGATGAAATGCTATTCATCATTATTCACCAGGCATATGAATTATGGTTTAAACAACTTCATCACGAAGTAGACTCTGTCATCGATATCATGGCGGCGCCCTCCCTGAATGATAATTCCCCTCAATTGCAGACGGTAGTCCACCGACTCAACCGGGTCGTCACCATATTAAGAGTGCTAGTGCACCAGATAGACATCATGGAATCGATGACTCCGATGGACTTCCTCGACTTCCGTGACAGGCTAAGACCTGCATCTGGATTTCAAAGCTGGCAGTTCAAGGAGCTCGAGGCCAAGCTCGGTCTCAAATTCGAACATCGACACGGCAAAGAATACTATACATCACAACTGAAAGAAGAACACGTTTCCATCATCAAGAAAGCCGAAGGCAAGAAGGCACTGCTCGACCTGGTCAACGGTTGGCTGGAGCGAATGCCCTTCTTCCGCGAGCAGGAAAACTGGAAGGGTTTTGAAGTACACACGGCTCTGGGCGACGTGGACCCATTTTGGACAGAATACCGATTTCAGTACCAACAAAGCCTGGCCGAGGCGGAACGGGGAAATGTGGAGGCTTTCGACCGGGTTTTCCTTGAGACAATTACGCCTTTGGAAGGCGAGGCGCGGAACCTGTCGGCGGATGCCTCCAGGTCGGCTCTGTTCATCATGCTGTACCGGGGATACCCGATGCTCCAGGTGCCTTTCGAGCTGTTGAATGCCTTACTTGAAATAGATGAACAACTGAGTTCCTGGCGGTATCGCCATATGAATATGGTCCACCGCATGATCGGTATGCGCATAGGCACCGGCGGGAGTAGTGGTAAGGACTATCTAAAGGCGGCGGCTGATAAACATTATATCTTCAAAGAAGTCGCACAATTGAATAGTTTCCTCATTGAAAGAAGAAAGCTGCCTATACTGCCTCCAGCGGTAGAGAAGAGGTTAGGATTCATGGGATAATTAGAATAGAGCGAGAAACAGAGCGGGAGCGAGGATGGTACCTCGCTCCCGCTCTGTTTCTCGCTCTATTATTAGAAGGTGTAACGTATACCCAAACCTCCCCAACTTCCCGTGAACCCGCGCCCATCGCCGAATTCGAAGGAGGGTTGCCAATCCAGGGAGATGTTGATCGGCGCTCCACTAAACTTGTAATCAAGGCCAATTACTCCGTCAATCCCAATGTAACCGCCGTCGCCATATTTGTCGTTGTATACGCCTATATGCGCACCCGGTCCGATGTACCATTTTAAGCCAGTAGCTCCATTAATATCGCCGTGGATCTCGTACAGACCGGTAAACCGGATGCCATGGCTCCAGAAATAGGCGATCAACTCGCCTGCCTGCCGTTGATTAAAGAAATGCTTCAGCGAAATGCCTCCGCCGTCCCAAACTTTGACCCCAAGTGCGGTCTTGTAAGTGCTGCTGTTAGCGCTTTTACTCTGTGCCTGGACGGTAGTAGTGATCAGAAAAATCACCGCAATGAAAAATGCCTTCCTCATAAATTGGTTTTGTAGTAAATGGTTTAAAAAGGGGCTAATTGCCATTTTTATGCCAAAATTAAGTGTAATATGTTCCAGGGATGCTTTCGCGGCACGATATCTCACATCAAGTATGACGCTTGGATAATAGAATAGATCAATCGACGTTTAATGATTACATTATATCGTGCTTGTCTTATCAGGGACTAAGAAAAGATGAATAACCCAACTCCGCAAGAAGAAAACCATCACGAAAAGATCTGTCTTACCGCCTTCGAATTTCCGATGCATCATCGAAAAAAATCTTTGACTGACAAGGGTTTCGGCTTTGCTAATTCAAATTATTTCCTCCAACTTTGCATCCATTAAATCCAATAATAACGAATGGGACTTTTTAACTGGTTTACACAAGAAATAGCCATAGATCTCGGTACCGCCAATACATTGATCATACACAACGATGAAGTAGTAGTGAATGAGCCCAGTATTGTAGCTCTAAATCGCAACAACCCTAAGGAAGTACTCGCAGTCGGAAAACGCGCTTTGATGATGCACGAGAAGACACACGAGAGCATCCGCACGGTTAGGCCTTTGAAGGATGGTGTGATTGCAGATTTCAACGCGGCCGAATTGATGATACGCGAACTGATCAAGCTGGTTTACCCCAAGAAACCTTTATTTCCCCCAAGCTGGAGAATGATGATTTGCATCCCGTCTTCTATCACGGAGGTGGAGAAGCGTGCCGTTCGCGATAGCGCAGAACAGGCGGGGGCCAAGGAAGTATATCTCTTACATGAGCCGATGGCGGCGGCATTAGGTATCGGCATCGACGTGGAGGAGCCAGTAGGTAACATGATCATCGATATCGGTGGTGGTACTACCGGCATCACGGTGATAGCCCTTGCCGGGATCGTATGCGATCAATCGATACGAATCGCGGGTGATGAATTTACAGCAGATATCATGGAAGCGCTTCGCCGTTACCATAGCCTTCTCATTGGCGAGCGTACTGCAGAGCAGATAAAAATACAGGTGGGAGCCGCTATGAAGGATCTCGAAAATCCTCCAGAAGACATACCTGTCAATGGCCGTGACCTCGTAACCGGAATTCCAAAACAAATCATGGTAAGCTACCAGGAAATAGCGGAGGCACTCGATAAAAGCATTTTCAAGATTGAAGAAGCGATACTCAAAGCGCTTGAGCAGACGCCTCCTGAATTGGCTGCCGACATCTATCGACGCGGTCTATATCTTACAGGTGGCGGGGCATTGTTAAGAGGCCTTGACAAAAGATTAAGCCAAAAAATCAAATTGCCCGTTCACGTTGCGGACGACCCGCTGAAGAGCGTTGTTCGTGGTACGGGGATTGCATTGAAGAACTACGACAAGTATCCATTCGTAATGCGATAAAATTTGGTCAGTGCAGGTTGAAGGAAATTGGTTTCTCTATCAATTATTTCCAGGCACTCGCGCTGGCTACGGACCTCAAATAATCCCTGTTGCGTAACATTTTTCTCTTCATCCGCCGGTATTTTACTTTTCTCAGTTTCCTTTTGCTGCAGGCGGCATCTTTATGGTTCCTATTCACCTACAATCGTTTTCATAGGGCTAAAGGACTTGGCGTGGCTAATGAAATGTCGGGTTTCTTCAATTCCAATTACAATATGGCCGAGGATTTCTTTACCATGCGGGAAGAAAACCGGCGCGTACATAAGATGAATGATTCGCTTCTCAACAGGATGCCTACAAATTTCGTGATAGCGGATACATCCGTGCGGTTGGTAACCGATTCGATTCCCAACGATACGCTCGGACGGGTTCGTCATTTCATCTGGCGTGATGCCCAGGTAATGTATAACACAGTAAATTCAGAGAAGAACTATCTCCAGATCAACAAAGGTTCCTCCAACGGAGTCCGGGATGAAATGGGTGTCTTCAGTTCGGATGGAAGCCTAGTCGGCAAAGTGATAAATGTTAGTCCAAACTTCAGCCAGGTGATGAGCCTTCTTCACGTGCAAAACAAGGCCAGCGTCTTAGTGAAGAAGACGGGTCATGCCGGCATCATCTCATGGGACGCGAAGGATCCCCGTTTCCTGTTATTGAACAACATACCTAAGAGCGATTCCATAGCAATGGGTGATACAATTATCACCGGTAACTATTCCATCAGCATTCCGCCGGGCATGATGGTCGGCAGGGTGGCCGAGATCATCCAGGACAATACCACCAACTTCTATGTTTTGAAAATAAGGACTGGCGCAAATTTTCAAAGCCTGCAACAGGTATTTGTAGTTGAAAACCTTCAGTACGACGAACAAACGAAACTGCTGGAAGAAACCAGGAAAAAAGTAGATGACCCTAAAAGAAACACCAGGTGAGTGACCTGATCAGAAATATTATCCGGTTTTCCATCTTCATCCTGCTGCAGGTGTATGTACTGAACAAGATCCCGCATCTGCACAAATTTATCGTGCCCTCACTATATTACCTCTTCATACTGTGGCTGCCTTTCAGCGTTCCGCGGATGGCGCTTTTAGTTATCGGCTTCCTTACTGGAATTACGCTCGACGTGTTCATGATGACTCCCGGCCTTCATGCAGCAGCCTGCGTACTGATCGCGTACCTCCGGCCATTCATCATTAATGTGCTGGCGCCAAAAGATGCTTCGGGGTTCAGCTATCGAGAACCTTCTCCCAAGGCTCTTGGGTGGACGCCATACCTTGTGTATACTCTCATCCTTACCTTGTTTCACCATGGGTATATCGTCCTGCTCGAATGGCTATCCTTTGGGAGCATTTGGCACTTCCTGGGAAAGGTCATCGCCACCACCGGCATAAGCATGTTGCTCATAATTACTACCGAGCTTTTGTTTCCCAGGAGAATGAAGTTTCGTACCAACACTGCGTAAAAAGCTACCCGTTAACAACTCCAGGTATAGAAAATTTTCTTAAATCAAAATTTAGTGGCGGTAACATTTGGAAACCGTCATATCTAATACGAATTTTGTACTTGCAGCGTGAACTCCGCTCCTTTTCTCCCTAATATCACACCTCGTACTTGATCTATGCCTGTGTTTAACCAATCAAGAAGCCGTATTATCCGCCTCATCTTTCTTGTTGCTTTCGTGGTCATCATTGTACAGCTGTTTTATCTACAGGTGGTCTCTAGTGAGTATAGCAAACTGGCGATGAATAACGCTGTCTTTCCAAAAATCATTTATCCCGAGAGAGGGATCATCTATGACCGCCAGGGCAAGGCAATCCTGAACAATACCCGCATGTACGACCTGATGGTGACCCCCGCCGAGGTAAAAAACTTCGATACGCTCTCCTTCTGCACCATCATGAGTATCGACACCGCCGAATTCAAACAGCGAATCAGAAACGTAGTCAGCAAGAATAATAGCCGCGTGAGACCCGGCGTATTCGAGGACCTCCTTACCCCGCAGATGCAGGCAAGGTTTGAAGAGAACTACTGGCGATATCCCGGTTTCGCACTGGTCGAACGCCCCGTACGAATCTATCCTTACAACGTAGCTGCTCACATTCTCGGTTATATCAACGAAGCCGATCCAAAGGATATCGAGCGATCAGGAAATTTCTATCGCCAGGGCGACTACATCGGTAAGAGCGGTCTCGAGGCCACTTATGAAAGAGTACTGATGGGACAGCGTGGTGTTCAATACTGGATCAAGGACAATCACAACCGGCTTGTAGGAAGATACAAGGACGGCGTCTTGGATACTGTTTCAGTCGCGGGCCGCGGATTGCGGACCTTCCTCGACATCGAGCTTCAACAACTAGCCGAAAAATTAATGACTAATAAAGTCGGCGCAGTAGTGGCGATCGATCCTAAGACGGGGGGCATCCTCGCGATGACGTCGGGTCCAACCTTTGATCCGAATGAACTGACAGGTTCAGATAAGAACAAGAATTATAGTAGGCTCGTACTTGATGTGGCAGGCCCGTTACTCAACAGGGCCATCAAAGGACAATACCCTCCGGGCTCTACATTCAAGCCACTTGGTGCATTGGTCGCTTTGGATGAAGGCGTAATTACACCGGATTATGGTTTCCCATGCCCCGGTCGTTACAACCTCTGCGGTCATGGCAAGCCCGCTTGTACCCACGCCGGCGGCGGTCACGCTGCTAATCTCAGGCTCTCGATAGCAAACTCATGCAACTCGTATTACTCTCATATTTACCGGCTGGCTGTCGACAATCCAAAATATGGCAACGTGAAAGAAGGTTATCAGAAATGGAAGGAATATATGAACGCCTTCGGACTGGGCATAAGGCTTGGTGTCGATTTGCCAAGTGAGGATAAGGCGAATATTCCAGATACGGCGGCATACAACAAGGAATACAGGGGGTCGTGGAATTCCTGTACTAATTTAACTCTTGGTATTGGCCAGGACAGGATGACGACTACGCCTCTTCAACTCGCCAATGCGATGTGCATCATCGCGAACAGGGGTTTCTATTTCACGCCACACTTCGTAGAAAAAATAGACGGTGAGACAGACGATGATACTGCCTTCCTGAATAAGTACAGGAAAAAGCACAAGGTACTCACCCATATTTCCGATGACGCGTACCAATCGGTTATCGATGGAATGCAAGATGTTGTTACTATGGGAACAGCACGAATAGCAATGATTCCGGGCATCGACGTTTGCGCGAAGACTGGTACTGCTCAAAACTTCCGTGTCATCGATGGCAAGAAGTTGGAGCTCCCTAACAATTCAATGTTCGTGTGCTTTGCGCCGAAAGACAATCCACGCATCGCGATTGCCGTGACTGTCGAGAACGCTGGTTACGGTGCAACCTGGGCCGGTCCAATCGCGCGTATCTTAATGGAGAAGTTCCTTAATGATACTATCCAGGAGAAAAGCGAGGTAGATCTTGAAAGAATATCTTCGACGAATTTGATGCCTATATACCTTAATCGACTCCAATTCATCGAAGATTCTACCCGCGCAAGAAGGTGGTTCGAAACTACAAAGGACAGTGTGTACCTGAGAAAATATTTGTCGATAGAAAGTCAGGATCAGCAATATCCAAACGATCCACTTCCTCAAGGACAGAGACGTGTCGAGTTACTCGCCATTCTGCGCGATGAAAAGCAATTTCGCAAGCCAACAAATCAACTCCTGCCCGGGTGAACCAACGGAATCCCGCCATATCGAAAGGAGTTGACTGGAGCCTTATTTGGATATACCTCCTGCTCGTCGTAATCGGACTATTAGCTGTATTCGGGGCGACTTATAAGGAAGGTGATCCAATCTTCCAGAGCTTCATCAATTTCAAGACGGATTACAGCAAGCAGTTATACTTCTTCGGGATTGCGCTGGTGCTTGGACTTTTCATATTGTTGACCGATAGTAAATTCTTCCCTGCAACGGCCAATCTCTGGTATGCGGCCGGGATTTTTATGCTCCTGCTAGTCTTCCCTTTCCATTCTCCTATCAAGGGTACGGAGTCCATAATCAAACTAGGCTCATTCAATTTTCAACCCGCGGAGTTTTGTAAAATATGCGTTGCGCTGGCGCTTGCCAAGTACCTTTCACGACCGGATACCGATTTTACTCGTACGAGGTCGCAACTTATTGCTACAGCTATCGTGGTGTTCCCAGCAATACTCACTGTGATGCAGAAGGAGACAGGGCTGGCACTTGTATTCTTCGCGTTCTTCCTGGTCATGTACCGCGAGGGACTTCCATCCGGCATCCTCATTATCGGAATGGCAACAGGGATACTCGTTGTGTCGACCTTGTTGCTCGAAAAAAATACACTCGCACTAATCCTCACCGGTCTTGGTTTATTAGTCGTTTATTCAATGCGAAGACAGATCAGGCGTGACAAGTCACTCCTGTTTAAAATTGTGGCGCTCTGGTTCATTTGCGTGGGCATACAACGATTCGGGGTACCGATGATATTCAAAAATCTCCTGGCCAAACACCAGGTTGAACGTATATACAGCACCATTGGCAGAGACGTGCCGGCAGAATACATGAAAGGTGAACCGGGAAAACCAGGAGTAGTAGCAGTTAATACGGCGGATTATAATGTCAAGCAATCGAAGATCGCTATCGGAAGTGGCGGCGCCTTCGGTAAGGGATTATTGAAAGGAACTCAGACACGATATGGGTTCGTTCCGGAACAACGAACAGACTTTATTTTCGATACCATCGGCGAAGGCTTCGGTTTTGTAGGAAGCTTCGTATTGTTAAGTGTATACTTATTGCTTTTGTTTCGCATCGTTGCAGTGGCGGAAAGACAGCGAAGTGTCTTTAGTCGCTGTTATGCCTATGGCGTGGCGGCAGTCTTCTTCTTTCATATCGCCGTCAATGTAGCGATGACCGTAGGCCTTGCGCCCGTGATCGGCATTCCTCTTCCCTTTATAAGCTATGGGGGCACATCGCTGCTGACCTTCACTATCCTTCTGTTCATACTTATTCGCCTTGACGCAGACAGGCAGATGGTCCTTCGATAACCACATCTGGTTTTTACCGGAATAAATGGTACCATTAATCTTAATTGCCGGAAATTAGCAGGATGAAAATCATTCCCCTTTCCGAAGGCACATTCACCATCGATCAGACTAAATTATTCGTGCCGTTCGACGAGACTAAAGAGGACTTGCAATCGCGTTCGCGCGGCAGCCTCCTCGTAGAGATTCAACCTTTCATCGTGGTCACATCGAAAGATGTGTTGCTGCTGGACACTGGTCTCGGTTTCTCGAAAGAGGGAGTCATGCAAATTCACCAAAATATAAAAGAGGCGGGAATAGATCCGGAATCAATCACCAAGGTGCTCATGACTCACCTCCACAAAGACCATGCGGGCGGAGTTTCGCAGGACCGCGATCATTCACAACTTAGTTTTCCCTCAGCCACATATTATGTCCAACGACGTGAACTCAAGTTTGCACTCGAAAAAGGAGTTCCTTCCTTTATACCGGACGAGATAAAAATTCTTGAACAATCTACCAACGTCGTATGGCTAGATGATGATGAAGGAAAAATAGATGACACTATCTCCTACCATCTTACGGGTGCACATTCACCATTTCACCAGGTATTTTGGATCAGGGAAGAAGGGAAGATTGTATTCTTCGGAGGGGACGATGCACCACAACTACATCAAATGAAACATCGATTTGCTGCAAAGTATGATTTCAATGGAAAGAAGGCGATGGAATTGAGAAGCGAATGGTGGGAACAGGGATCGAAGGAACATTGGACTTTTTTGTTCTATCACGATATCAAAGCACCCATCCTAGAAGCCTAACGGAATTAGGAATTGGGAACTAGGAATTAGTATCCCCGATTTCAGTAAAGACATTACAAATTTGAAGACCGATTACCGATTCCCGATTCCCCATTACTTATAGGTTGTTCACCGGTCGTCGCGGAGGTCTCGCCGGATTATTTCGAAGCCGATCGTTGCGTAGATCTTTAAGACCTTGGATGAAAACATCCTGGTGTCGGAACACCTGATTACCCCTATGTTCTCCAAGTACCTCTCTGAACTGCGTCCTGTAACGCAACCTCAGTTCGACAATCTTCTGCTGCAAAATCAATTTATCACCACGGTTTTCGCGGAGGGTTTGACGCCACTCCTTAAAGTATTGAAGAAATACCGGGCTAAACTTATTGGATTCTTCCTTTGACAACTGAAGACGTTTCTGAATAAATTCATTCATCTTATCCCTGATCTTCTCGTTACCTGCTGGTTCATCCGTGTCTTCCTGGGCTATCAACGGTACGCTGGTGACGAAGAGCATGCTTAATATGAAGAGTAATTTTTTCATGGTTAATTTAGGAGACTCTCACCGGCCTCTACTTCTGTTTCACTTGCTTCTGTTTCCAGTAAAAATTCCTGGATATCATCAACTGGAATGTCCTTTATAAGGTCTTTCACTTCATTAGACTCTTTTAGCGCCGTCTTAGTGTCTACACTGGCCATAGAGCCATTGTCTGCGAGGGCTGCAAACTCATCGATGGCATCGGTATTGACTTTCTTTAAATTCTTTTCAACCCATGCATAGGGTTTCTCGTTCGGATCGATTGCATTTCCCTTACTAATGATCAAAAATCCTGAAAGGGCGATGACACTCGTCACTATAGCTGCGGCAGCATACCTTAACCATCCTCTTTTTGAAAGAGAGATGACTTTCGTCACTGGCTTACCCTCGGCATGGGGTACAGGCTTTACATCCTGAAAGTACCCTTCCGGTACGGAATACGGCATCGCTTTATTGAGTCCACTTAACAAAGGAGAGAGACCGGCCAATTCTTCCTCGGGCGTTTGTATATCGCTCGCTTGAAGCGCTGCGGTCGGTTCTATGCTTTCAAAGAAACCAGTTGGAATCGAATAAGGCATCACACGATCGATGCTATACAATAATGGCGAAAGGGCTCGCAATTCATCAGCAGCATTCGTTGCTTCCAGAGCTTTGATCCGACGAACAACTTGTTCGGCCAGCCCATCGAAATACCCCTCCGGCACTGTATAGACCGGTTGGATAGTCGCAGCCGACAGCGAACTTTGTAATTCACTCAATTCCTGTAATATGCTGTCTCTCTGTGTCATTTTTATGCTTAGTGAGACGTAATTAGCCTCTTAAAGTTTAATGATTGAGGATATAATCTTCTATTTTTTTGACGGCATGGTGGTAGCTGGCTTTTAATGCGCCTTCACTGGTTTCCAACACACGGCCCATTTCCTCGTAAGGCATTTCTTCATAATATCTTAAGCAGAATACAACTCGCTGTTTTTCAGGAAGTTTCTGGATTGCAAGTTGCAACTTCCACTCCAATTTATTGGCGTCGAAATGGTGGTCGGCCTTAATCTTGTTACTCAGGCCGGTTTCGACG
>JACMKU010000150.1 GCA_014379965.1 Chitinophagaceae bacterium | reverse complement strand
CTCACTACTCACCACTCACTCTATCCGAAGTATTTCAACAACAAATTATTCAAATAATGCTCGTTCGCCTGTAGTCCAGTCATCCCAAGTAGCGGCTGCACCAGACTGATGTCGATGTCGAAGCAACTACCCTTATTGATTTTGATGTAATCGGATTGAACATCGAGGAAGGTTTCGATGGCATTGACGATGGAAGCAACGGGGTAGTTGACGGGGTTGGCGATGTTGACGATGTTATTGGGGAAGAGGTCGTTTTGGAGAATGTGGTCGATGATGTGATAGGCGTCGTCGACGTCGATGATATTGCGACAGGCGTTCATCCAGAGATCGAAGTTGATGCCTTGTTTAACGTGGTAGAAGAAGAAGTTGAGGACGGTATTGGGATTGCCGGCATGACCGGCGAGGTTGGATATGCGGAAGATATGGTGATGCTGGGTCTTCTGTATGATGAGTTCTTCGATGCGGAGTTTATGCTGTACATAGACGGAATTCATTTCCTCGGGATCGTAGATGCTGCAGGTGCTGAAGTAGACGAAATGTTGATTGGGAAAGTGTTTAAGACAGTCATTGAGTAGATGCCACTCGCGTTCGTAAGCGGTTGGGTTGGTGGTCTTGGAATTGGAAACACCGGAGGCGAAGATGAGAAACTGGTTGTTGTCGGCATAGGGGGCGAAGCGTTGAGCGATGAGTCCGTTACCGATGACCATGGGGGGGGTTTGGGGTTAAAAATAGGGGATTTGGGAGAATGGGATTCAGTGAATTTGTTCGTCCATAAGTCTTCGCACTCAACCCCTTTCCCGACGATGTCCCGCCCAACACGGGGTAACGACTTAAATGACTTTAGTGGGCGGACTCGTCGTAGTAGTAGTTTCCTGTCTCGCGGAGATTGCTTCGGGATGCCGGTAGACTCGTTTATCGGAAGTGTCATTGGCATCCCTCGCAATAGACGCGGTTGCGGGGGGGAGGTATGGAGGTATTCCTCGCGATGACGTGTTCGCTTGGGGTCCATACGCGAGATTGCCTGGGGATGCCGATAATCTCTGCACTCAACCTCTTCCCCGACGATGTCTCGCCCAACACGAAGTAAAGACCTAGATGACTTTTGTGGGCGGACTCGTCGTTAGCAGATTTTCCGAATAAGACTGTAGTGTTGGCTTTCCTTGCCAGCGGAGATTGCTTCGGGATGCCTGTAGATTCGTTTGTCGGAAAAGTCAATCGGCATCCCTCGCAATGGACGCGGTTGCGGGGAGGGGCAATGACTAGGCGAAGTAGGAACCTACCCCGCCCATCCCTCCCTATCCAAACTCCTATACTGTATTGCCTCCGCCAAATGCTCGGGCCTTATCTCTCCACTATCCGACAAGTCCGCGATCGTCTTCGACACTTTTAGTATCCTATCATATGCCCTCGCCGATAAGTTTAATTTCTCCATCGCCATCTTCAGTAAGTTCGCCCCCGCCGTATCAATTGTGCAGATATCCTTTAGCATCTTCGAACTCATCTGTGCATTGCAATACACACCTTCGTGAGTGGAGTATCGTTCACCCTGTATTTCCCGCGCGCGTATCACCCTATCTCGTATGCTTCCTGAATTCTCCTGCACCCTCACTCCGGCGAGTTCACTAAAAGCCACTGGTGTCACCTCCACGTGCAGGTCGATGCGATCGAGTAGGGGACCCGATACCTTGTTGAGATATTTCTGTACTGCACCCGGCGGACACGTGCATTCCCGATCTGGGTGATTATAGAATCCGCAGGGACACGGATTCATCGATGCGATCAACATGAAACTCGCCGGAAAATCCAATGCCACCCTCGCCCTGGAGATAGTTACCCTTCGTTCTTCCATCGGCTGTCGCATTACCTCAAGCACGGTACGCTTGAACTCAGGCAACTCATCCAGGAACAACACACCATTATGTGCCAGCGATATCTCTCCTGGTTGCGGCATTCCTCCTCCTCCCACTAAAGCAACATCCGAGATAGTGTGATGCGGCGATCGAAACGGTCGTCGCGCGATCAATGTCGAATTCTCAGGCAACTTCCCCGCCACCGAATGAATCTTCGTCGTCTCCAAAGCCTCCTGCAAACTCAATGGCGGTAATATCGTCGGTAGTCGTTTCGCCAGCATCGTCTTTCCTGCACCCGGTGGCCCGATCAATATTGCGTTATGTCCTCCCGCCGCCGCGATTTCCAATGCGCGCTTGATGTTCTCCTGTCCCTTCACATCCGCGAAGTCGATCTCGAAATCATATTGCGAAAGAAAGAACTCCTCACGCGTGTTGATGACAAGCGGCTCCAATCCTTTTTCTCCATTCTCGAAAAAATCGATCACCTCTTTTATATGCGACACGCCATATACTTTCAAACTACTCACCATGGCGGCCTCCCGTGCATTCGCTTTCGGAACTATCAGTCCACTGAAACCTTCCTTCCTCGCCTGTATCGCAATCGGCAGCGCACCCTTGATCGGTCGCACTTCTCCGTCGAGACTCAATTCGCCCATGATCAGGTAAGTGGATAACGTTTCCATGTTCTTTAGTTGCTCCGAAGCGCCAAGGATTCCCAGCGCTATGGGCAGATCGAATGGCGTGCCCGTCTTCCGAATATCTGCAGGAGCGAGGTTGACGACAACTTTCGTCCGCGGCATGTTGTACCCATTCGTCTTGAACGTGCTCTCTACCCGCTGCAAACTTTCCTTCACCGCGTTATCCGGCAAACCCACGATCGTCGAATCCTTTCCCGATGATGAAAGCCAGTTGACCTCAATAGTAATCGTTATCGCCTCCACTCCATAGACGGCGCTGCCAAATGTCCTCACGAGCATGCGAGGAAGGTAGAGCAAACCAGAAAGTATAGGAAGTTAGTTTCACCGGGAATCGACCGTGCTTTCTACGGATAAGACCGTCTATAACTCATGGTAGCTTAGAAACGTTTCCCTGGAACAATAACGAAGTATTCGGATCCGCTATGACCCGATGAACCGTTGAAGAAATTGGAATTCGAAACTCCTGTCTTGCCCTCGAAATATCAAGACGCTTAGTTATCTTCTTCCCATTGCCAACACTGAGCGACAATTCTAATGGAAACTCAAATGGGTTCGACTGAAGCTGGGTAACAACTAAAACGAATTCCTTTTTACTGCCATCATATTTCCACCGTAAATCGAGTTTTGGAATCCCCGGCGAGTACAGCCATTGTTGGAAGAACACATCCAGTTTCCTTCCATACACTTTCTCTGCAATAGCCTGGAAGTCGCGGGTATCGGCATTCTTACTAGCATACGCAGCATAGAATTCACGAATTATGTTCCGGTATACATCATCCCCCACCTTCCTTCTCAGCATATGCAAAATCCATCCACCTTTCTGATAGCTGTTCGCGTTGAGTAGTTGTTTAAAGGTAGAAATTGAATCCACCACAGTCCTGTTGGAAGTGGCGACAAACGCGATCACCTGATCACGGTCCTCCTCCAAATCGATTCGCGCGCGCTTGAAACCATGCCTCTTCTCAAGATAGTAATGCTTTAGCTGCGTAGCGAAACCCTCGCTCAACCATAGATGTGAATAGTTCTTTTCTGTGACCATGTCGCCGAACCATTGGTGTGCTACCTCGTGTGCAATCAATCCCTCTTCCTGCTGTTCGCCCGTTACCGAATTTTCATAGTAGAAGATCGCACTCGCATTCTCCATTCCACCAAACGTCGTCTTCGATTGCACGTTCGCGAGCTTCTTATAGGGATAGGGACCGATGTAGTCGATAAAGAATTTCAGTATGTCCTTCGCCGGCGCGTAATCACGAAACCCTTCTTTGGCGTTCTCCGGAAATACCCAGGAAGTGACCGGGATGCCGTCAACGATACCTGAAGTATCAATAGAAAAGTCCGCAACGCCAATAACCATAATTTTTGTGGGCAGCGGCTTCTCCTCTTTCCAATGTGTGACTGTACTGCCATTTCCGAGGGACGTTTCACCAGATAGCACGCCATTAGAAACGACTTTATAATGTGAAGGAGCCGTTACAATAAACTCAACCGAGGCCTTATCCCCAGGAATATCATTCGTAGGTATCCACTGCCTCGCCCGGTCGGGCCAGTTGTCTGAAAAAAATGTACGCCGACCGAATTTGCTCTTGGAAATGATCAGTCCATCCGCAGGTATGCCCCGATACCGTATCATTATATTCAACGTATCAGACGAATTTCGATCTTTCCACCCGCGGATGATCAGTTTGCTGGATGAATGAGAATACGGATGAATTGTTGGAAAAAGAATGTTGGATGGATTGCCGGAATGTGCAACAGAGGTCACAAGCATTCCTTTACCTGTTTCGGCGTTTATGCTGCTTAAATCAAATGCAAGAAGACTATCTGATTTGGGAGTTTTGAGTTTGATATAGGCCGTGCCCACAATCGAATCATTCAAATCATTCAACGCGATCTCAAAGCGATAATGTAGCACATCCATCTGCGATTGCGCCTTAGTGAGCAAGGACAAGGTGAACAGTAATGCCAGAAGCGTATATTTCATTCGGTATCGCCTTTTTTTTTGGGGGCCAAAATTTTGGAGCGGGGCACAAGTGAGGTTTCAATAAAAGAATGAATGACCGAAAACCAGAACGTTAAACATTAAACGTTAAACGTCCCATCTTAAACGCTTCCCATCAAAGTTTATCCAACATATCAACCACCTTCTCCCTCTTCAAGATGACATATCCAATCCGATCGTTGCTTATCCCGTCCTTCAACTGGTAACTAAATTCCAGTTGCTCATCCCTGACATCCGTCTCGAAATACTTGAATGCTATGTTGGGAAATGCCTTCAACTCATCTCCGATCTCGTAGAGATGAGTAGATAAGATAAACAATGAGTTCTTGATCCGTATGAGTCCTTTGATGACCGTCAGAGAACATTTCATCGCGTCCTGCACATTCGTCCCCTTGAACAGCTCGTCAATCAGCACCAGCCACTTCTTGCCATTGTTGATCTTCTCGATCGTATGCTTGATGCGCTGTACCTCGTTGAAGAAGAAACTTTCACCCTTCGCGATATTGTCCTGCACATTGATGTTGCTCAGCAATCCATCGAATAGCGTGAGTCGCATGCTCGCCGCTGGGACGCCCATCCCGATGTGCGCCAGGAATACTGCCGAACCCACGGACTTGATTAATGTACTCTTTCCCGCCATGTTAGCCCCCGTGAGAAAAAGGAAGTTATGGGAAGGACTCATCTCGAGATCATAGGGCACAGGCCTTGGTATCAAAATATGATACAGACCCTTTGCATCCACCAGGGGCGTCTGCTGATCGACGAATACAGGAAACGACAGCTTATACGTCTTAACAGCTACCGCCATGGAATACCATGCGTCGAGGCGACTATAGATATCTATCAATTCAAGCGTACTGCTTCGATACCTGCCACGCAGATGGAATCCATAATATAAATTTTGCCGTGCAGAGAAATTCTCCCCCTTCGTTGACTGCGAAAGTTGAGCCAGCGCCGGTTCGCGTAAAACCTGTGCGATCCGCTCGATGTAGATGCGTATGCCTTTCGGAAGGTCCACGTCCTCCAGCAGGCCAACGATATTCCTTATGCCCCGATAAAAATCCGCGAAGTGAGTCACGGAATATTTAACCATGGAGAAGTCCGCGCTATGCAGCAACTTATACGAAAGTGTACTATAGGCAGTCTGCTGGGGACTGATTGGATCCAGCGAGTAGTCCATGAACTTATCCATCACCAGCACCGTTCCGTTGGTAATATCCGTAGGCCAGTCATTCACGTGTTCCATCAGCGTCCTTATTACCTTCTGCGTGCCGATGATTTTCTCAAGGTCACTATGAGGCTCGGTGAAGAATTTGCGCAGCCATTCTTTGCCACCCACAGTTCGAGTGAAATTCAGCTTATGAAAAATGGAGAACTCCTCCTCCGGATGGAAGATGGATATGTCGCTGAAAGATATTCGGTCAATCTGCATGCTGACGGTAAGTTACGGGTTACGGGTTATGAGTTACGGGTTTGGGGATCATCGTTCAAATTGTAAGCGTTTGCCCCTCTTTGATTCATCCCATACACCGTTTCCATAAACCAGGTGTCCATTAACAAAAGTATGACTGATAGATGCCGGGAATTGAAATCCTTCCAACGGACTCCAGCCACATTTATATAATATGTTCTCTTTCGAAACCTTAGTCGACTCATTGATGTCCACGATAACCAGATCCGCATGATAACCCTCCCGAACATACCCGCGCTCACTAATCTGGAAACAATCGGCCACTGCATGACTCATCTTTTCCGCGATCTTTTCGAGACTTATCTTTCCCAGCTTATAATAATGTAGCATTAGCAGCATCGGATGTTGCACGAGCGGAAGGCCTGCATGAGACCGTTCATACGCCGACTTCCCGTCGCTTGTCCCATCTGGTAATGGTTCGAGTAGGCCCGAAGCATTTCGCATGTATCCTTTCTCCTCAAGTGTATGTGGAGCATGGTCGGTGGCGATCACATCGAGACGATCATCCAGCAACGCCGACCATAATGCTTCGCGGTTATTCGGCGACTTGATGGCCGGGTTACATTTGATAAGGTTTCCCATTCGTACATAGTCATCACTCGTAAAATGTAAATGATGCACACACACTTCTGCCGTGATTCTTTTTTCCTTTAGTGGCATCATATTGCTAAACAACTGAAGCTCCTTAGCCGTGCTGATATGTAGAATGTGCAAACGCGTTCCATACTTCTTCGCGATCTGCACCGCATACAATGAAGAGGCGTAGCAGGCCTCTTCATTACGAATGACGGGATGGTCCGCCGCCACTAATTCCTTACCCGTTTCCTTCAGGTTCTGTAAGTTTTGCCGGATAATGCTTTCATCCTCGCAATGCGTCGCGATCAACACCTCGCTCTCGCGGAATATTCGGTCAAGCGTTCTCGGGTTGTCGACAAGCATGTTCCCCGTGCTCGATCCCATGAAGATCTTTATGCCACATACGTCTTTTCTCTTCTCATTCGTCTTTAACACCTCGTCTGCATTGTCATTACCCGTTCCCATGAAAAACGAATAATTAGCAAGTGAAGTAGCGCCTCCTATGGCATACTTCTGTTCCAATAATTCCTGGGTTAAGGCATTTGGTACCGTGTTGGGCATTTCCATGAAGCTCGTCACACCTCCAGCCACCGCGGCCTTCGATTCCGTCTGGATGTTCGCTTTGTGTGTGAGCCCAGGCTCGCGAAAATGCACCTGGTCGTCGATGGCTCCTGGAAAAAGGTGCTTGCCTTCCCCATTTATCTCCTGTACATTTTCTCCCGACATCGTGATGGACTTGTCGATTTTTTCAATGCGGCCATGCCTTATCAATACATCGGCCGTACGTATCTGGCCCTCGTTCACGACATGAATATTTTTTATCAGGTATATTTGCATAATTTGCTTAACGGCTTAATCCTTAACTATGCAATTTAAAAAAACCATTGTAAGACTGTTTTTAATTCTTTACCCGCGTCCCATCAATGCAATATTGATGGCATTCGCAGTGATACTGATGCTGCCGGTCGACTTGCACTCACAGACCACCTACCTGCCGCAGGGAGATAAGGCCAACATATTATTGGAAAGGCTCGAGATAATGGGAAAGACGGATTCCGTTCTGAATTTCTCAAAGACACGACCTTTCTCGCGTAAGCATTCGGTCAACGGGGTGAATAGTTATTTGTCATCTCATGACAAGGCATCGTTGTCAAAGGTGGATGCCTACAATATCGACAGAGTTTACATCAACAACCTCGAATATCTTACTCCCGAACAGGTCGAGGGATTTAAGAGCAAGAAGCCCATCTGGAAGAATTTTTACACCACGCCCGCCAATCTATACGAGGTGCATGTAAACGACTTCGACCTGGTGGTCAACCCGGTATTTCAATATGTGATATCGAAGGAAAAAGACAACGATCAGCATCTCTTCCTCAATAGCCGCGGGCTTTCCGTGCGGGGACGCATCGCAAAGAAGATTGGATTCTCCGCCTACATCACCGACAACCAGGAGCGCGATCCCGGGTACGTGCAACAGTTTATCGCGGAGAGACGAGCGGTTCCAGGAGCAGGCCTTTACAAAGACTTCAAAGATCCGGGGGGCGTGGATTACTTCGATGCAAGAGGATATTTCACCTTCAATGTGACGAAATACATCGATGTTGCTTTTGGGTACGACAAGAACTTCATCGGGAATGGTCACCGCAGTCTTTTCCTGAGTGATTTCGGCAACAACAATCTATTTCTGAAGCTCAACACCAGGATTTGGAAATTCAATTACCAGAACCTCTTCATGGAGTTACATAACGCCGATGACAGGGTAGGTGACCGCCTCATAGGTAAGAAATACGCCGCGATGCATCACCTGGACGTGAACATTACGAAGTGGCTGAACATTGGGCTATTCGAAGGAGTAGTGTTCGGTCGTCGCGACCGGTTCGACCTGGGTTACCTAAACCCTGTGATCTTCTATCGCTCCATCGAATTGCAAAATGGCAGCTATGATAACTCTGTTGCTGGGCTCGATGTCAAGGCGAATATTGCCAAACGCTTCCAGGTATATGGACAGTTACTGCTGGATGAATTCAAGTTATCAGAGGTCAGAGCTGGCAATGGCTGGTGGGGAAACAAGTTCGGGCTACAACTCGGCGCGAAATACGTGGATGCGTTTACCATCAAGAACCTCGACCTCCAACTAGAGCACAACAGGGTGAGACCGTTTACCTATTCTCATCGCGACTCAGTTGCGAACTACACGCATTATAATCAACCGCTGGCGCATCCTTTAATGGCCAACTTCTCGGAGTTCATCGCAACCGCACGGTATCAGCCCGCACCGAAATGGTTGCTACAGGTTAAGGCTATCGGGTACAAACAGGGAAGGGATTCAAGTGCCGAGAGTTTCGGAAGCAACATTTTTTTACCACACATCGCTCCTTACCGGATCAAAGAATATGGATTCACAATAGGTTCAGGGTGGCTGACGAATGTATTCTATGCTTCTATGCTAGTCTCATATGAACTTAGGGAAAACCTCTTCCTCGAATTCTTTGGTGTTATGCGCAAACAAGAAACGAAAACTCCACCCATCACATCCTCAAACACAACGATCGTATCCTTTGGGCTTCGATGGAATATGCATCGGCGGGAGTTTGATTTTTGAAGATGATTGTTGGAATGTAAAATGCAAAATCCAGAATGTAAAATGTAAAAGGTGAAATCTCCTTTTGAGAGGTGCTTTACGTTTCCAGTTCAAATAAGGAATGAAAAATGAAATGTAAACGACTTCCCCGTTTTACATTTTAGATTCTTCATTTTAGATTTTACATTCCTTATCCTTCGATGTGGATACTAAACACAATCATCCTTGACTGGATCTTATCGAAAACACTCGAGTAGATTAAATTCTTATCACGGCTATGAACGTTATTGAGGCCGTTGCTTAGTTTTATTTCGGGAGAAAGAATGAAACTTTCGAAGAAGAAGTTGAACCCAAGGCCTAATTCGACACCATAATCATACTTCTTGATCTTAACCAGGTCCTCCGCTTTCTTCGCACGCGCGTTACTGGCAAGGTCGATATCTCCCTTTACTCCACCCATCATGTACACCCTGAAGTTGCCAATGCGATCGGATTGCAATTTCACCTGGAAAGGGAAAGTGACTATCACAGACTCGATCGTCTTGGTGACACCGGTCAGTCCATCCACATCAGGATATTTGAGCCTATAGAAAATACTACGTGCCGTGAAGGAAAGTTGGGGATTGAAGCGAAGCTGGAATCGGTCAGACAAACGCGCCGTGGCGAGAAGTCCAAGTCCGAACCCACCCGAGTTGTTAGGCTCGGCTACATAAATGCTATCGTCACCAAGGAAGCGGGAATGAAGACCGGTTTGGAAACGCGACATGCTACCCGCGAGCGTGATACCAAAATAGTAAGGCTTGGAATCATGGTCATAGAGATTGAGGTCCCGGGGTTGAGCCGTTGCGGTCTGCGCCAGACAAGTAAGAGCCAATAACAACATCGATCCAATCTTCCACCTGCTTAAGCGGCCAGCAGTCCTCAGGGCTTTCTTCCGGTGTAAATGCAACATATTCCTAAGCTTAACGATTTATACCCGGTCTCGCGATAACCAAGTTTGTTTAGAATGTCTATAAATTGCTGGCGTTCGGGAAAAGCATTGGCAGATTCACAGAGGTAGAGGTAGGCTTCTTTATTTTGTTTGAATAATCGGGCCACTTCCGGCGCAACTATTTTCATGTATAAATTATAAAGACCTCGAACCGCTGTTTGCCTTGGCTTGGAAAATTCAAGGATCACCAGTTGCCCACCGGGCTTCAACACCCGTAACATCTCAGATAATCCTTTTTCCAGGTTTTCAAAGTTCCGGACCCCAAATGCAGCCATCACGGCATCAAACGTATTTTCTGCAAAATTTATTGTCTCGGAATCCCCACTATGTAGTTGGATTTTAGCTGCAAGCCCTTCTTTATCAACCTTTTTCCGACCCACTTCCAGCATTTGGTCGGAAATATCAATTCCCACAACTTTGTCTGGATTAAGCAATTTACAGGCCATTATTGCCATATCCCCGGTGCCGGTGGCAATATCTAATATTGTCTTAGGATCATCTTTTTTTAATCTACGGATCGCTTTCTTGCGCCAGCCCACATCCGTACGAGCGGAGAGGAACCTATTCATCCTGTCGTATCCACCAGCAATACGGTCAAACATCTCTGCAACCTGCTCTTTCTTGGATTTCCCGGATTCTTTGAAGGGAATTATGTGATCGTGGGGAAGGGGATTTGTCATGGGGGGCAAAGATACTGGATACTGGAGACTGGAGGCGGGAGACTGGAGCGGGAGACTGGAGCGGGAGACTGGAGCGGGAGACTGGAGGCTAGAGGCTGGAGACTGGATGCTGGATGCTGGATACTGGATATTGGATGCTGGATGCTTGTGCACGCATTACACATCTTGCACCACAACCAGAATCTAGAATCCCGAATGGAAATCGTTTTCAGCATTCGGAGTTAGCATCCAGCATCCAGTATCCGGCCTCGAGTCTCCCGCCTCCCGCCTCCCGTCTCCAGTATCCAGCATCCAGTATCTTCGCGTCACAATGGAAATCGTCCTCTCCCAGTACCTCATCAGCAATGCTGACTATGCAGCGTGTCCCAAGCCCGACAGGCCCGAATATGCCTTTATCGGTCGAAGTAACGTTGGCAAGTCGTCGTTGATGAATATGCTTGCTAATAACAAGTATCTCGCAAAGACTTCTGTGAACCCCGGAAAGACCCAGCTCATCAACCACTTCGAGATCCTGTCAAAGGATAAGAAGAAATGGTACCTCGTGGATCTGCCAGGATATGGCTATGCCAAGATATCACAGAGTAGCCGCCGGCGGTGGGAGCAGATGATCGAGAACTATATTCGAAAAAGAGACAACCTGGTGTGCCTTTTTGTACTCATCGACAGCAGACATGAGCCCCAGGCCATCGACCTTGAGTTCATCAATCAGCTGGGCAAGTGGGAAAAGCCGTTCGTAGTCGTTTTTACGAAGAGCGATAAGAATAAGCCAGCGGCAACCAGGAGACATGTGGATGCGTTTCTTGCGGCATTGGCCGAAAGCTGGGAACAGCCGCCGCCATATTTCGTCACATCAGCACTGCTTAAAGAAGGGAGGAAGGAGATGCTCGACTACATCGGCGAGCTGAACAAGAGCTTCACCCGGTTGTAGTTTCGGATTAAATGCAGTATTTTCGCACAATCGCAGCTTTATATATGAAAAGTCGAATCTTATCCGAAAGAAGCATAGTAGTCGTTTTGTTTGTGATGGTTCTCGTAACTTTTTCACTTGCACAGGAAGACACCAAGAAGATCGAAAGGACTTACCAGGAAATAACCGCTCCGGTTACTTCCTCTAATCAGCCTGTTCCGCTTACAAAACAGGTAGTTACACCAAAAAGCGTAATCACTCCAGCTGAGCTGCGTTAATTATTCCCTGACCTTCCCTTACATTTTTCGTATTCAAAATTTGATCACGATGAGTGACTATTCGCGTAGAGTAGCAGCAGTGTACCCATTCAACCTAATCAACTTAATCAACCAATCAACTGAAATTAATACAAAAGTAAAGAGGTGAGTGTGGATGGCGGAGGAGCGCCCCGCAAAATCAAGGGGTGGTGGCGAGCTTAGTTGACCACTTTGTTAGCGCAGCTGCTGCTGGCAAAGGCTTCAGGTTTGGCCTTGAATGCAAAGCCCATCCCCAGGATATAGCCCATTGCTTCCTTTAAAGCATCATTGCTCTTGAAGTGCGGGTTAGTGTTGATGTCCGCATGTACTTCCATGTCCACGTTATAGACCGTGAAGAGGTTGCACAATTCATAGGCAATCTCGATACTCTTTGCAACTTCCATCAACATCCTTTCCTTGATGGTGTACTGCTGCCGTGTCCGCTCATTGTGGATGAACATGAAGCCGCCGTGTCCTTCCCTAAGGAAGACGATCACCGTCGCGAATTCCGTTTCCCTTCCTTTAACTTGTGAGTCGGTGCCGATGCATACTTTAAGCTTGTAGCCGGCTTTTGTTTCCCGTTTTATTGCGTTTTCAACCGCAGTGATAATGGGAAGATCAATAGGGTCGCCATTAAATTTTCTCCATCTCATACAAAAAGAGGTTTTCCTAAGTTATAGAAAAACCTCTGATTTACAAAGGGGAACGGATTATTGTTCTGTTAACAGAACCGGAAAAAGTTTAAGGACGTATGATTTTATCGGTCCATTGCTGCGTATTATCCGCAAATCGTATCAGGTACATTCCGCTCGATAGTTGACCCGCATCGAGGAGGTTAACCCCATTCACCAACTGGCCCTTTGCTCTCGTCCTGCCATTCATATCTAGAATGACATACTGGTATGTGCCAGGACTATTGACAGTAATGGTATTCGAGTTAAGGAGTGTTCCACTTACAACGGGACGAGGTACGGAGCCCGAAGCGCGTATGCTTACAACATTAGAATAGTATTGTAGACCGTTATCAAAGGTCACGCTTAGCCTGTATTGTGCGCCATTGACTGATACCGGGCGATAAGTATACGACCTGTCGTTATTGCCTGATTGAATCAGTGGAACGAAGTTTCTACCATCCGTAGATACTTCCAATACCTGCTCAGTTACCTGCTCATCTGCTTCAATGATCCAGGTTAACTGATGATCATTGCCGCGAAGAGCACCACGCAACTCGAGACGATGCAAGGGTAATACTGTTCCGGGTGTAGCAATCGCCTGTAGCGAATAAGAACCAAGGCTTGCATAGTTCGGCGCATATTGGTTGCCCTTTCCTTCCACCTTAAGATAGTATACACCTGGATCAAGAGTCGTATCGATGACCAGGCTCAACAATGCTCCGGGGTTATATACATTTAACGCTGTTTCTGAATTGTTATAAAGGGTGACTTGAAGATCGAGGTCAGACCCGGTGTTTCCTGTTCCAACATTATAAGGGATCGCCGCGAGTTGAAAACGTCCGTTGGCAGGAAGAATAAATTTAAAAATATCTGAGTCGGTATTGCGTTCGACGACTCCTTCAGTATTGAATTGATTGTTAGAAAAAGCAGTGGATGTTGCAGTCGCGAAGTCACTGCCATGATCATCATTACGGTATCCAAATCCATTGATTGCAGATGTGATGATGTCGAGATCACTTTGATAGTTCGTGCAGCCATGTGAGTTGGGTCCATTGTTCCATAGCGTCAGGTTGCGGTAGTAACCAACACCCATGATCGGCGCCCATCCGATTTCACCGCTTCCGGTGCCTGCGTAATAATCGGAGAGCTTGTTGCAGGTAGCATCATAAGAGGCTTGATGATAAAGACCGAATGTATGTCCGGCCTCATGTGCAGCGGCCTCAGAAATGAACTTAATGTTGCTGTTAAGCAGTGCCGTGAAAACAAAGCACGGGTTATCATCACCCCACGAGAACGAGTTAACGAAGGCCACGCCGCCGGCGGAACCATACCAGCTGGAGGATACCGTCAGTATCACTCTCATTCTCTGGTTTAGCGGGGCAGCTAAGAACTTCGTTGAGTCGGTCGTCACGTTGATATTAAAGGGTCGATAATCTTCGGCGACCCTGTTGAATATCTCCGTGATCTGGGAATTATTCAGGCCCGAACCACCGCAAGGTATAGGGCCGTTATAATTCCAACTTGTGCCAACAACGGTGTGTCCATCAAAATCGAGGAACAACGCTGCCTGTGCAGATGGATGGCTGCTTAAAAGGGGTACTTGTGAATTTACTACCAGGGTGCTGATCAATGACAGCACGATGATTAGTGGTCGGATGATAGTTTTCATAACAAGGCGGATTTCAGTTTTCAATAGGTATTGGATACGGGAAAAAAACGGGTCAGTAAGGTGCGCTATTCATTGATAAGGTCATAAAAATTCTTCTTGATCAGTATGTATTGATTGTCTTGATTCTTTAATTCATATAGGTCGCCATGCTGGAGGCTAAGGATGCGGCCAGTAAATTTAACGGTGCCGTTCGGTTGGATGGATGAGGATAGTGTTAGTGTGGCACCGTTAAAATTACTCGAACGTATTACTACGCTCTTAATATTGTTATTGTACTTATTGGCTTTAGAAACGACTTTTCCTGCAAAAGCGCCGGACGTAGACTTGCCGAGACTCAACGTGACTTCTCTTCCATTGTCTGTATTGACAAGGCTCTGAAGGTCGAGAACATGTACCGGGATCTGATCTGGCAGGTTGCTGAATAAAAGGGGTTTGTTTTTGTCAGGCTCATTTACCCTGACGTGGTCTTGCGCAGAAGTTGTGGCACAGAATAAAATCAGGCTCAGGCAAATGCCGAGCAGGTGCTGGTATTTCATTGGATATTTTTAAATAAGGATATAAGGATTCAACTACTGTCAGCCGAATTTCTTCTGCTGCAGTTTTCAGTGGGGACGGTCAACAAATATTTGAAAAAAGAATTAAAATGCCCAAGTAGAATGGGGCGAAAGTTTAAAAATCAAGGAGTAGTACTTTGTCGCATTCGTAAAACTTCGAATAGGATAATGTAATCAGTACTGACCTGTGCTTAGTAAAACTAACGTACAGGCCTCGATTGACTGTATATTATTCTTCTTTGCAAGACTTTCCAGTTCATCGTTTTCGGTACCTGGATTGAAGATGATGCGCCGTGGTTTGAGGGAGATGATATAATCGTAGTATTCTTTCTGGTGAGAAGGATTAAGATAGAGGGTTACCGTATCAATGTCTTCGAAGGCTTTTTTTTCTTTATGAATGATTACGTCCGATACGCGGGTATCCTTTCGACCGATCGCCTCGACAGGGTGGTCGAACCTCCGAAGCTTTTGTACGGCCAGGAAACTATACCGCGAGGGGTTATCTGAAGCGCCGAGGACGAGGGTTTTTTTCTTATTCATATAGCGAATTGTCGTTTAACGTTTAATGTTTAACGTTCTGAAATGGGAAGAGTCGATTTTTTTTTGAAAAATATATCTGTAAAAACTCTCAACGTTAAACCCCAACATTGTATTCATTTTTATAATAACACGGATGAAGAAACTTTTGTTCGTGACCCATCCATTAGAAAACTCGAGACTGGCTGCCGATGAAGTGTCTCAGCGAATTCCTCACCGTAAAGCGCTTCCACGTCTATATTCATGTCAAATGAGATGCCGGGATATATTTTCCACTCTGGGTGTTCGATACAGAACTCTTTCGTCCGGTTCGCGCCGTTTCGTGTGTATCCCCAGGTCCGATCGCGAACATATGCTTCCAGGGAGCCTTCTGGCGGATCGCTGGATTGTAGTCTCGAATGGAGTTTGAGGAAGTTCCATTCCCCGTTCACCTTCCAGTAATAGTTAGTCGATTGACCATCGGCGGTGCGCACAATCGTGTGTTTTAGCGGTAGGCTGGTAAAGTTTTCGCGGTAAAGGCACTTTGCGGCCAGGCCGATGAGTGGTGAAGGCGAGATCTCCCGGATGAAGACTACACCTTTTCGCCACCCACTCGAATGCTTGTAGCGTACGTAGAACCGAAGGTTGATTTCCTCGAATCGTTTAAAGATCGGAGAGCGGATGCCGGCGATTACGGGATTGCTGAAGAGGAAGCCAAGCACACTCAGGTAATATTTCCCATTCCAGTCATCTAATTCGGTCTTGCAGGGCAGGTACCTGCGCAGGACGTCAGCGTCTGTCTCGAAAGTGGCCACAACGAGTTGAGTCCACTCGGCAGTGAGTAGGGTTGTCATAACAATAGTTTGGTATGTCCTGTCTATCGCTGGATAGTCTGAAAGGCGGATCGGTCGAAAGTCAGTGCTTCGACTTAATCAAGCCGCCGAGTTCACGCATCCGTTGGAAGTGACTAATCAATTTATGATAGATCGTCAGGTAATAAAATGCGATGGGCACGGATGCCGTCACTGCTATCCAAAACGGAACCTGCATGTCATCCGGATCAAACCAATTATTTAGCAACAGCGAGACGCAGATTATAAAAAGAGTAATGCCCGTATAGAGCCAGTAATTGCGGATTTGTTTACGATATCCTGCCGCAATGAAAGCTTTAGTGTTAAGGGCAGCGCTTATTAGTTGTAGTACGCCAAGAACAAAGAGTCCCGCCAGGAAGCCAAATAGGAGGAAAAAAGGCATCGACAGTATCATCAGTCCCCCGAGTATGGCCTGTGTGTAGAAGTCAATTCTTCGAAACATATCTATTTTTTTATGACGAGCTTGTTATGCCAATTGTCAATGATCAATAGGCAATGATCAAATTTCAATCGGAGTTGCTTTTGCCCATTGCCTATAGACTCTCGCATCTCGCTATTTAAAGATCTTCACCAGATTCCCCACAAACCAAGACTCCTCCGCCCTTATCATCGCATCCAACGTTTTATCCGCCTGCTTTCCCAGTTTCTTGATGCCGCTCACTGTATCCACGAAAGCCTTTACGTTTTTATCTCTCTTATCGCCTTCCACGCCCTCGAGCTGGTCGAGTAATTTCAGCATCGGCTCGAGTTCACGTTTCTTTCTCTCCTTGACGATTTGCTTCACCACTTTCCAAATGTCTTTCTCGGCAGAGAAATATTCTTTTCTTTCTCCGGTAAGAAGTACTCTCTCTACCAATCCCCAGTTGATGAGTTCGCGGATATTCATATTTGTATTGCCGCGACTGATGTTCAACTGCTCCATAATGTCATCCTGTGTAAGCGGGTCCGCAGTGATGAGAAGCAGCGCATGTATCTGCGCCATCGTGCGATTTATACCCCAATGCGTTCCAAACGCCCCCCAGGAACTTATGAACTGTTGTTTTGCTTCGATTAGTTTCATAGATCAAAACTACAACAGGATTTCCGAACTTTCAAAATTTATTGAAAATATGTTGCGCGGTGAGTGGTGAGTGGTCAGTGGTCAGTGGTGAGTGTCACTCCGGATTGAGAGGTCATGCCAGTATCCAGCATCCAGCATCTGGTTGCTTCGCTTCGCTCGCAATGACGACTTATACCCCATAGCTGAAAATCGGTAACTTGCTGATATGAAACGACTATCCCTTGTCATACTTGCACTTGTCATTTTCCTCGGTGCGTCTTCACAGCACAATCCGTTCCGGTTTGCCTTTCTTTCCGATACCCACATCGGCTCGCCCGACGGCAAGGCGGAGGAGGATCTTCGCAGGACCGTAGCCGACGTCAACCAGATGGAGGGTATCGCCTTCGTCGTCATCACGGGAGACATCACTGAGCTAGGGACCAACGAGGAAATCATGCGAGCAAAGAAGATCTTCGATGAGTTAAAAGTTCCGTATTACATCATCCCCGGAAATCATGATACTGGTTGGAGTGAGAGTGGCGGTGTTTCATTTAGCACCATCTTCGGAAGCGATAAATTCAGTTTCGAGCACAACGGAATTCGTTTCCTTGGGTGTGCATCCGGTCCCTACGTTCGCATGAGCGATGGACATGTTCCCCGCAGCGCCCTCAATTGGCTTGATAAGGAACTCGGTAACTTGAAAGCCGGTCAGCCTGTTGTATTTCTCAATCACTATCCAATCGATAACGGCCTCGACAATTGGTACGAGATCACCGACCGACTGCGCAAGCATAATACCTGGACAATTCTATGTGGCCACGGTCACGCCAACAGGGCCATGAATTTCGAAGACATTCCTGGCGTGATGGGTCGATCCAACCTGCGCGCAAAAGCAGAGGTAGGCGGATATAATCTCGTAGATGTCAGACAGGATTCAATACTATTCACCGTAAAAAAGCCAGGCTTCACTGACATCCGGCAATGGACGGGAGTGAAGATTCAACCCTACCGGGAACCGGTTTTCGATACGACCAGGAAGTTCCCACGCCCCGACTATTCAATAAATGAAAAGTATAAGCAGGTTACGGAAAAATGGCGCTATAGTTCCAATGCCAATGTCATCTCCACTCCAGCGGTATCAGGAGAACAGGTGATCTTCGGCAACCAGGATGGAAAATTGGTTTCACTTTCCCTGAAAAATGGAAAACAGAATTGGTCGTTTGATACACAAGGTGCCATCTTTTCTTCACCCGCAATCGAAAACAACCTTGCGGTGTTCGGCTCGGGCGACGGATTTATTTATTGTATCGATATCAGGAATGGCAAATTAAAATGGAAGCACCAGGCCAAGGCTGCAGTGTTGGGCTCACCCATCATCAGGAAGGATACTGTATTCATTGGCGGCAGTGACCATTCAATCACTGCTCATGGTTTGGCAACAGGCAAGGTCTTATGGTCTTTCAACGGGCTAGATGGTCCCGTTGTCAGTACACCGATCGTCTACGAGGATAAGATCATCTTCGGAGCATGGGACAGGCATTTGTATTGCCTCGAAAGAAAGTCGGGTACTCTTCTCTGGAAATGGAACAACGGTTCTACCGTCCGCAACTTTTCACCCGCCTCATGCATTCCCGTAGCGCGCAATGGAGTGGTATATGTTGTAGCGCCTGACAGGTATATCTCTGCTATCGATGTCAAAACCGGGGTGACTTTGTGGAGGAACAACGATGCGACAGTCAGGGAATCGATCGGTATGTCGGATGACGGCCAATGGATTTATGGAAAAACGATGCAGGACACCATAGTAGCATACGCCGCCAGTCGCGAGAAGCAGTCAGCTGCGTGGAAACTTCATTGTGGATTTGGATATGAACACGTACCATCAATGCTGATCGAGAAACAGGGACAGGTTTTCTTTGGAACGAAGAATGGTGTCGTCTATGCCATCGACCCGAAAAATAAGGATGTGGAATGGGCGCATAAAATCGATAATTCGATGGTGAATACGGTACGCGTCCTCGATAAGCAAAAGTTGGTGGTCTCCACGATGGATGGGAAGGTAGTGTTGCTGGAGGTGAGTGCTAAACCTTAATCGTGCCTCATTTTCAACTCGGCGACGACGGTGATGATTCCGAGACCCACCATCACAAGCCCGATTCGGAAGAACCAATCGATCGATCCTTGCGCCGACCCGATTAGCTTAAGGAGGAGGGAGAAAATAAAAAATGATGCAGCTGTCACAAAGAACATTATCGGCCAGACGTACTGCGAATCACCTTGAGGTTTCATAGTCAGGATTTCTTATACAAATAACCGGCAATCCGGCCATTTTTAATAACCAGCGGCCTCAAATTCTACATTATTTACGGTTATACACTTGTGCTTACACAGTCAATTTCCTAAGTGTATGACGAAAAAAAGCTACCGGGATAGGTAGCTTTCGTAGTAAAAAGTCTTTCGTTTTTTAGAGGAGCATAGTTACCGGGTTCTCTACAAACCTTTTAAAGGTCTGCAGGAAAGCCGCGCCAGTGGCGCCATCGACGCTCCGGTGATCACAACTCAGCGTAATCTTCATCACATTACTAACACCGAACCCCTCACCTTTTTTTACCACTATTTCCTTGATTCTACCCACCGCCATGATGCAGCTATCCGGAGGATTGATGATGGCTGTAAACTCCTCAATATCCATCATACCAAGGTTCGAGATAGTGAATGTATTGCCAGTAAATTCGTTGGGTTGAAGTTTTTTGTTTCTCGCTTTGCCGCTCAATTCCTTACTCTCCGCAGCAATTTGTGGTAGCGTCTTCTGATCTGCGAATTTAACAACCGGCACGATGAGCCCATCTTCGATGGCCACCGCTATGCCGATATGGATATGCTGGTTACGCCTGATCTTGTCACCCATCCATGATGAATTAACCGCAGGATGATGACGAAGTGCGAGCGCACATGCTTTTACCACCAGGTCGTTGAAACTGATCTTTACCGGGCTTAATTCATTGAGTTGCGCGCGTGCTGTCATCGCGTTGTCCATATTGATTTCCATCGTGAGATAGAAATGGGGAGCGCTGAATTTACTTTCACTTAATCGTTTCGCGATAACATTCCGTATCTGTGAATTCGGTATATCCGTGTATGCTTCCTGACCAGCTACTACCGGTTGAGTCATTTGTAAACCTGCTTTCTTTTCTTCTCCTTTCGCGGGAGAAGAAGCAGGAGTATAACTATCCACGTCAGCCTTTACAATCCTGCCCCCGTCGCCAGAGCCCGCGAGTTTGCTGATGTCAATGCCTTTCTCAGCCGCCAATTTCTTAGCCAACGGTGAGGCCTTTACCCTGCCATTGGATGAGCTGGATTCCTGTGCATGTTCAACAGGTGCTTCCTTCTTTTCGGGCTTCGATTCCTCGGACTTGGTTGCCCCTTCGTTTGTCTGTCCTGATGATGCACCGCCCTTAACAGCAGCTACGATCTCGTCGACATTGACTTTTCCCTCTTCACCGATGATGGCCAGCAGTGAATTCACTTCTATTTTCTCACCCTTCTTCGCACCCTGGTAAAGCAACTTGCCATTCTTATAGCTCTCCAGTTCCATCGTCGCCTTATCTGTCTCTATCTCCGCAAGCACATCGCCTTTCTTCACAGTATCACCCACATTCTTTATCCATCCTGCGATCACACCTTCTGTCATTGTATCGCTAAGGCGAGGCATCAATACTACCTCGTCCATCTTCGAAATATCGATTGAACCACCTGAGGTACCCTTGGCTTGTGCCGGGGCGTCCGCTTTCTTCGCAGGTGTATCTTCTTTCTTGGCGTCCTTCTTTGGTTCTTCTTTCTTGATTTCTTCTTTCTTGTCCTTAGTCTCCGCGCTTCCACCACTCTTGATTAAACCCTGAATATCTTCTCCTTTCGCACCGATGATAGCGAGCAAATCATTTACCTGTAGTTTTCCACCTTTGTCTGTTCCGATATGGAGGAGAGTGCCGTCTTTATAGCTTTCCAATTCCATAGTGGCCTTATCGGTTTCCACCTCGGCTAGTAGCTCACCCTTTTTAACAGGATCGCCTACTTTCTTGTGCCATGCAGCTATAACACCTTCAGTCATGGTGTCGCTCAGGCGCGGCATTAATATCACTTCAGCCATATGCCTTTAATTTTCGCCGAAATTAAGGTAAAATGATGAATAGGTGACGCCGCGTGGGATTAATAAGAGATTGACTATCTAAGGAATCCTGGTAAATGTAAACCAGGTCGAAGTAGACGACATGAAGGCAAACCATTCCACGCCCTGTACAGTGAAACTTTGACCCTCCTGGATCCAGCTGAAGGTCTGCAGAGTCCGAAATCCAGGTCCCCACAACCCGTCTTTAATGGCAAGTTTCCCAAACTGATATGTGTACTCATTCTGCGTTGTGCCAGGTAAAGTCGGATTCATAGAAACATCCCAAATGAGAACATCCCTTCCACTGATCCGCGAGAATTCAATCGTATCGTTATAACTCGCCTTCCACTTTCCATTGAAAGGAGACGGTGCCTTTTCATCCTTATCGCAGGAAATCAGTAACGTAATAAGGACAAAAATGGGAAGAAATGAACTCCACAAACGCATACTCCAAGGGTTTTTGTATTCGACAGCCTAACTGAAAAAAACGTTGCATCTGAAGATTGAAGAAAGTGGGAGAGAGAGCCATGGCAGGAGGACGAGAGCCACAGAGATGCGAAATTACAGCTACCAGGAAAAGTGCAATCAATTTTGATGTCATTCACCACTGACCACTGACTACTGACCACTGACCACTCACAGGCATCAATAGTCAAGATCCAACTTCAACCGATCCTTCAACTCCTTCACCAGTGGGTATTGATCCACCATTTTCTGGAATTGTTGTTTGGAAGAAAGTGGGGCCTCCGTTTTGGGTCGGCGGTCTGGGTTGTCCACCACGAGAACCGTAAACTGGAGCAACTTATTCTGGAGCGTTTCTTTTAAATAGGCAAAGAGCTTGTTGCGTTCCTGCTCTATGAACTTCTGTTCAATATTGTTAGTTGTTATGACCTCGAAAGTGTTTTCATCCTTTACCAATAGTTCGGCCATGTCGAACGAAGGAACCGCGGGACTACGTTTATCCTTCAACTCCTGGATGTACCCCTGCCATGCCTTCTTCAATTCATCATCGGTGATGACTTGATTACTTGCACTCCCAGATCCAGCATTTCCCTGGTATTGCTGACGGATCTTATCCAACGCGGATACTTTGCCGGCCCTGGATACTGGATGCTGATCCGGGCCGCTGGATACTGGATCCGGGACCTGCTCCCCATGGTTCTTCGATGGGGGGATACTAGATGTTATTCTCTCATTAAGTGATGAACGAGTCACGCTTGTTGGCTTCTCATCAATAATCAATTTTGCCTCGTTCGTTCTAGTGCCAGGTTTATTCGATTTCACTTCGAAGGGAGCAATCTGCCGGAAGTTCAATGGCCTTGCTCGCTCAACCAGTTTTTTTTTAACCAAACCGCTGTCGCCTGCGGTCAGATCTATTGCCTGTTGCAGGTAACAAAGCTTGATCAATGCAAGCTCCACATGCAATTTCTTGTTACGCGCATTCTTGTAATTTATCTCGGTCTCATTCAGGATATTCAATGCGCTGATCAATACCGCAGCCGAGACGTTTTGCGCGGCAGCCAGATAGCGTTCCTTGAAACTTTCCACTACCTCCAATAAGCTCGCCGCCCTTTCATCCTTGCATACGAGGAGGTTGCGGATGAACTCCGCGAAGCCATTCACCACGAGGTCGCCTTCAAATCCCTTCCGGTTAATATCATCATACAACAACATCGCGCCTGAAAGGTCTTGCTGTTGGATGTTCTCCAATAAACGAAAGTAATAGTCAGCGTCAAGTATATTAAGATGTTCAAGCGTGTTGCCATAGGTGAGTTCGCCATTGGTAAAACTCACGATCTTGTCCATGATGCTGAGCGCATCCCGCATACAGCCCTCACTTTTCTGCGCGATGACCTGCAACGCCGCCTTCTCGGCCTTTATCTCTTCTTTTTCTACGATTTCCTCGAGGTGCTGGACAGTATCATTAACTGTAATCCGTTTGAAATCGAAAATCTGGCAACGGCTGAGGATGGTAGGAAGGATCTTATGTTTTTCTGTTGTAGCCAATATGAATATTGCATAAGGGGGCGGTTCTTCGAGTGTCTTCAGGAATGCGTTGAAGGCCGATGAACTAAGCATGTGTACCTCATCGATGATATACACTTTATATTGGCCAGCCTGTGGGGCAAACCTCACCTGGTCTACCAGCGTGCGAATATCATCCACCGAATTATTGGAAGCGGCATCCAGTTCGTGAATATTGAGAGAAGTGCCCTCGTTGAACGAGACACAGGATTGGCAGGTATTGCAGGCCTCTCCGGCCTTCGTCTGGTTCTCACAATTGATGGTCTTGGCAAGGATCCTTGCGCAGGTGGTTTTCCCTACGCCCCTTGGTCCACAAAACAGGAAGGCATGCGCCAGTTGTTTATTCCGAATGGCATTTTTTAGCGTGGTCGTAATATGCGATTGACCCACCACCGTATCGAATGTCTGTGGCCTGTACTTTCTCGCTGAAACAATGAATTTATCCATAACCCAATGCGGCTAAATTAGATAATAATCAGTTATGCAAAATCTAATTTATAAACATCACGAAGTGGGATTTTCCTCAAAATTTTATTTCTCTCAAATCATTTAATTCATCAAGCACAGAATAGTACATTTATGGTGCATATACGGGAAATTGACCCTGATTCAAGTCGGGGACAACTTCCCGGATCAAGTCCGTGATAAGCCCCGGATCACGTCCGGGGCAGGCCTCGTATCGAGTCCGGGACAGACCCCGGATCAAGTCCGGGACAGGCAACCATCACCATGAAAGTAAAATACATTGTCATAGCATTACTGGCGTTCCTGGTTGTAAAGCAATCCTCCGCACAAGACGAACCCGCCGAGCGTACTGAACGGGTAGAGCGCGTCAATGCGCTTCTTGCATTCCAGGTAGGCATCCCCTTTAAAGAGATGCAGTCGGCCATCAGGAATAATATGGGTAACATGGGTTTCGGGGGAGCATTTATGTTTCTCACGAATCCTTTTTCCTGGAGTCGCAACGAAAAGAACAGCCCCCTCAGGATCGGAGGCGAGATTGGTTATACTTACTATGGACGATTTCTGTCAGACGTAAATATCGGTGGCTATCGTGGAAGTTATAAGACCAGCTACGGCATTTTGCAATTGAATGCGCTCGTTAGGTTAATCCCGTCGATGCCTTCGAAAGTTCGTCCCTTCTTCGATGTGCTAATAGGTGGAAATTTCTACTTGTCGAGTACAAAGGAAGACCTGAGTGCCATCGAATCCGCATTCGGGCTTGAAGGTTTCGATATCGACAGCTATGCAAGCGCGGGATTCAACAAAGGCATTGCTGTCGGCTGCAACTTCGGAAAGAAAAAGTTTAGAGACGATGCCTTATTTACTTTACGCATTTCTTACAACCGGGGTAGCGATATCAAGTATGTTGTCAGGAATTCCCTCGTGTATAATTCTTCAAACGGTCTCCAGTACAGCGTGGGTAGGGCGCCGGTGAAGTATCTGATGGTGCAGGCGGGCATTGGGCTATAACGTTTAGGAGTTTAAGGGTTTAACGTTTAACGTTCTTGAGGTCGCAATTGCGTGTCCGAATGAAAACGACCCGACGTTAAACTTTTTAAACGTTAAACGATAAACGGTTAAAGGAGGATGGGATGCCGTTTAAACTCCTTGGACTGGTCGAAGTTATACCTGTACGTTGTCAATAGCCGGCTGCGATAGGTACCGAGGTTTTCAGCGACGTTTACCATCTTCGGATTGAATTCGCCGATCCATTGCATCTCATAATCCTCATATAGCAATTTTCCAAGCTCATAACTTCCGTCCTCTGTCCGTAGACTCTGTATGACGCGACAGCCTTCCACGATCATATAGCTGTCGACTCCTTTTCCCTGGAATTCAGGTACGACTCCAAATACCAACCCCGCGAACTTATTATTCTTTCTCGTGGATTTTACCCATAGGAATTTTAGTTTGTGCCATAGGTCAAACTTTCCATTGAGGTGCTTGAACCATTGATTAAGGTCGGGAAGATTGATCCAGATGGCGATGGGTTTGCCATCGTGGTATGCGAACCAGCTGATCTTCTCATCCATGATTGGCTTCATGGACCTGAACATTTTCCTTACTACTTTCTCATCGATACTTTTCAGCCCGCCATGACCTGCCCAGGCTTTATTATATACGACAGTGAAATCTGCCGCGAATTTATCGAGCTGGTCCTTTTTGATGTGCGAGGAACTATAGAGCGGATCTTTCGCACATTCCGCGTGCCTGTCGTAAAATTTTTGTGGCAGCCTGGTATTCGCCTTCATGGCGAAACATATCTGGTTGAAATAATTCTTGAAACCATAGGTCTCGAATAGTTTCTGGTAGTACGGCGGGTTAAAGTTCATGCAGTAGAGGGGCGGCACGAATCCATTAACAATGAGACCCCACCACCGATCACGCTCTCCAAAATTTACCGGGCCATCCATGGCCTCCATACCTTTCTGCAGAAGCCAGTGTCTAGCGACATCGAAAAGCATATCCGCTGCGGCCTGATCGTCGATACTGTCGAAGAATCCAACGCCACCCACAGGGCCGTCGTCACCTTTGTTCTTGTATTTTTTGTTGACAAATGCAGCTATCCTGCCAATCAGCTTTCCCTCTTCGAGAAGAATCCAACGTTTAACCTCACCAAATCGAAAAGTCTTGTTCTTAGCCGGATCAAATGTTTCATGAATATCCTTATCGAGCGGACGGATATAGTTGGGATCATTCTTGTTGATCTCAACGTTTACCCGGATAAAATCCTCTGCCGTCTTCTTATCATTGACTTCTATCAGCTGCATGAAAGTTATTTTGACGCCGCAAAATAACTGAATCTCTCTACTTCGATGCCGTAAAACTTTTTGCTGATGTAAACATCTTCTTTGCAAGGCTGCTGTCGTGCCCATAAATGTCATCACGGAAATGAAGCAAGCCATTGTCGTCTACCCAAGCCGTGTAATAGGTAATAATAACTGGGATGGGATTCTTCACTTTCACGAATTTCTCATCGCCGGCGTTCATTGCCTCATTAATCTTCTCTGGCGTCCACTCGGATTGATTGCGTAAAACATAGTTAGCCATCTTTTCGGGCTCTTTGAGCCTTATGCATCCGTGACTGTAGGCGCGTTTGTCTTTCTCAAAAAGACTCTTTGAAGGCGTATCGTGGAAATAGATATTGAAACTATTGGGAAATAGAAATTTCACTTTACCTAGAGCGTTCTTAGTACCCGGACGCTGCCTAACCACTGGTAAACCGCCCTCATTACTTACGATTTCCATATTCTGACCAGCGAGATAGTTGCTGTTGCGATTCATCGCCGGAAGGATCTCACTTTTTACAATGCTTGAGGGAACGTTCCAATAAGGGCTGAAGACAACCTGGTTGAGATCACCATTAAACATCATCGTGTTGTGGCCTTCTTTCCCAACTACCACTACCATGTTGAACACTTCTTTTCCATTCTCATATGCATGAAGGATGAATTCAGGGATATTGACGACGATCATGTTCTTCGCCGGTTCAGCAGCCTGCCATCTCATGCGGTCCATATTCATCAGGATTTGCTCCAGGCGATCCATTGCACTTACATTTAGGTCTTTCAGCAACGCCTCATTCACGTCTCCAGTTGGAGTATACCCGTGCCTTATCTGGAAATTCTTGATAGCGGTAGCTAATGTATCATGGAAGACGGTTGAGGTATCATTCCCTGCGAGGTCACCACTGATTTGCAATCTTTTTTTCAACACGGCGATTTCGGGAGCAGATGTGCCTTTCTTGAATGATTTTTTCGTTGTAGTTATTTTAGGCCATCCACCTTGTTTAGCGATGGTATAATAGTGACTGAGTTGATCCTTCAAACCTTTGTATGCCGCATTCTTATCTTCGAAATATTTATCGTCCTTATGCTTCTTGGTAATGAGTGAATCAGCAAGGTGGAGTGGATCTTGTTTCTTAAAGGGGACAAATTTCTCCATTTCCTTCCTCTTTACATATCCTTTCTCGTAATTGCTAAGCATGTATTGAATGAAGTGACTAGTCAGGGTAAGCTCTGTATTGATAAATGACTTGTCCGATGCACCGACCACCAATTTTTCCTCTGTAATGAGATTATCCATCCTTTTCTGAAGTGCTTTGTCCTTCAGACTTGAATCCGAACCGTAAGTATTTTGGTAATCGTGAAGGTTCCAAAAGCCGCGGGCCTGCTCGGTGAGACCGTCTTTGCAAAACCAGGCGTACTGGTAGTTACGCGCGTTGTAGAAACTCCTAATCCTCCGGGAGATACTATCGGAAATCTGCTTCTCGACAATGAATTGCTCCACGGTCATACTATCGACGAAAAGCTCGCTGTACGAGACCGCTGGAGTAATACTAATATCTCTTTTAGTGATTTTTTTGGCTTCTTTTTCTGTTTCGGTCGAACCCGAGCCGGACTGGGAATTAGAACAGGAGACCAACCATACACTGACGAATAGGAACAACAATGATTTTTTCATACTTAGGCCATGCAAAACTTATGCCCGTACGAGTCGGGGGAATTTGTTATACAATTCTATCTGTAAAGTCTTAACAAATTGTGAAGGGGTGTCCGGCACAATCGTACATCATATAATGTAAGGCAGTTAGCCTGAAGTACAGGTATTTTGAGTGTCGGAGAGACGAATGATTCAGTGCTCTAAACCTAAAACCGAACTGCCCACCTTTTACATTTTAAATTCTACATTTTAGATTTTACATTCCTCAACCTCGTTCATCCTCACCTCTTTGTGCCCAGGATTACCCATCAAATATTCCTGATTTTACATTTTTCATTTTCCCCCTGCCCCCTTACCTTTGCGGCCTGAAATCTAACCTTCTTTATAAATCACATTATGGCAAACGTTGGTAAAGTGAAACAGATCATCGGAGCGGTAATTGACGTCCAGTTTGATGGCAAGCTACCCGAGATCTACAACGCATTGGAACTAAAAAAGGAAAATGGCGAAACACTCGTACTCGAAGTTCAGCAACACCTTGGTGAGGACAGTGTCCGTACGATCGCCATGGACGGAACCGAGGGTCTCGTTCGCGGCGCTGAAGTAATCGACACAGGCATTGCTATCGCCATGCCTGTTGGAGACGCGATCAAAGGACGCCTGTTTAACGTGACCGGAGATCCAATCGATGGTTTGCCAGCCGTGTCTAAGAAAGGTGGCCGCCCGATCCACTCAAAGCCCCCAACATTCGAGAACCTGAGTACAGCTACAGAAGTGCTGTTCACTGGTATCAAAGTGATCGACCTAATCGAGCCCTATGCAAAAGGTGGTAAGATCGGCCTGTTTGGTGGTGCAGGTGTTGGCAAGACGGTATTGATCCAGGAGTTGATCAATAATATCGCAAAGTCCTACGCGGGTGTATCTGTATTCGCGGGAGTGGGAGAGAGAACCCGTGAAGGAAATGACCTGATGCGTGAAATGATTGAAGCAGGCATCATGAAATATGGAGAAGCCTTTAAACATAGTATGGAAGAGGGTGGATGGGATCTGTCTAAAGTCGATATGAATGAACTGGCCGAATCCAAGGCGACATTCGTATTCGGACAGATGAATGAGCCTCCTGGTGCACGTGCACGGGTGGCATTATCTGGTCTTACAATCGCCGAGTATTATCGTGATGGTGATGGACAGGGCAAGGGACGTGATATCCTTTTCTTCGTCGACAACATCTTCCGGTTTACACAGGCTGGTTCCGAAGTATCGGCTCTATTGGGTCGTATGCCTTCGGCGGTGGGATATCAACCAACGCTTGCTACGGAAATGGGAATCATGCAGGAGAGGATCACTTCGACTAAGAATGGTTCTATTACATCTGTACAGGCGGTCTACGTACCTGCGGATGACCTAACCGATCCGGCGCCGGCGACAACTTTCGCCCACCTCGATGCGACAACAGTATTATCACGTAAGATTGCTGACCTTGGCATTTACCCTGCGGTTGACCCATTGGATTCTACTTCTAGAATCCTTATGCCGCAGGTTGTGGGTGATGCTCACTACAACTGCGCCAACCGCGTTAAGTTGATCTTACAGCGTTATAAGGAATTGCAGGATATCATTGCGATTCTCGGTCTCGATGAGTTGAGTGATGAAGATAAGATGACGGTATCACGTGCGAGAAAAGTACAAAGGTTCCTTTCACAGCCATTCCACGTGGCCGAAGCCTTTACTGGTCTGAAAGGAGTTCTTGTTCCAATCGAGGAGACAATTCGCGGATTCAACATGATCATGGATGGTGAAGTTGACGATTATCCGGAAGCGGCATTTAACCTCGTAGGAAGTATCGATGACGCGATTGAGAAGGGTAAGAAAATGATGGCGGCGGCGCAAGGATAAGAAAAGTAAAGAGTTTATGAATTTAGAAATTTTAACACCAGAGAAGAAACTTTACAGCGGCGAGGTGTATGGCGTGCAGATGCCGGGCATCAGCGGATCGTTTGAAGTACTCGACAGGCATGCTCCACTTGTGAGCGCACTGAAGGCCGGTCGTGTAAAGGTGCTCAAGGATAAACAAAACCATCTTGCCTTCTTCGACATTCAAAGCGGGTTTGTAGAGGTTATAAATAATAAGGTCACACTATTAGTCGAAGGGGCGGTTGCAGTAGAAACTGCCTAAACTCTTCAGGCAAAAATGTTTTAATCCCTCCTGCTTCAGGAGGGATTTTTGTTAGAATTTGATTTCTCCGGTGGCTGCAATGCAAACCCTCAGGGCAAAGGCGGCAAAACACTAGGAAATCTTCCAACCCACTCCGGATTTTCTTCAACTCACTCCATTTTGATTGTGTCATCAGCGTGGCATAGGTAGCATTGTGGTCGAAACCAAATTGTCAAACTAAAACCACAATCATGAAAATACTCAACACGATTTCGCTTTGCGTTCTTGTCCTCGTCATTTCGCAGGCAAATGCACAACCTCAAGTCCCAGGCGGCTTTAAAAAAGGCACTCTGGTACTCGCGGATAAGAGCATTCTAAGCGGACTGGTCCGTGATAATATTCGCAAGAATGCCTCCGTCGTTTTCTATTTAGCAGCCGAGGAGAAGAAAAGAAACTACGACGGGTCTGATTTACTTCGCGCCGAAATCGATGGGACGAATTACTTGTGTAT
>JACMKU010000149.1 GCA_014379965.1 Chitinophagaceae bacterium | reverse complement strand
TGCCCGATCAGAGCTGGTTATATATTTCCATCGTCATACTAATCATTCTTATCATCATCTCCTATATCGTAGTACGACAGGCAATGCTTAAGCCTGACTAATATTTCTGTTTGCATGACCAATTCTTCCAAGCGGTAAAGACCTGCTGTGCCTGCGGATGCGGAGCGTGAATGAAGGGGATCTTTCTATCTTCCATGGCGGCATTTATTTCTCCATAGATAAAATCGTCATCAAATTCAATTGCTGCTGCCTCTTCACGTGTGTTCGCATAGATTACGCGACGCGGTCTTGCCCAATATATAGCGCCGAGACACATAGGACAGGGCTCGCAGCTGGTATAAATGTCGCAACCTTCCAATTGGTAGGTGTCCAGTTGCTTGCAGGCTGCCCGAATGGCTACCACCTCGGCGTGGGCAGTTGGGTCATTTGTAGAGGTAACACGATTATTCCCTTCGCCTATGATCTTGCTGTCCTTTACGATCACGCAACCAAATGGGCCGCCCTCTCCTGATTCCATTCCTTCCTGTGATAATGTAATCGCCCTTTCCAAGAACTGCTGTTCCTCTGATGATAGCATATGGCAAGTAATTTTACGTGAATTTACCGTTTTGCTGTGGATTTCCTATTGGTTGTTCACAGGTTATTCACCGATTTCGGATCCAATATGAACTTAATATTAATTCTAAGTTAAGGACAGTTCCTTTGATTCAAGGTTAGTAACTTCTCCCTGAAATGCTTCCAACAAAATCATCTGCCATGAATTGGGAAACCGTCGCTTCCGGCATTGGCCATAAAGTGTTTGCTCTCTGGAGCAATGGCCGCAAGTTGTTAACCCTTGCACTTCCTTCCTCCTCGGATTTTGCCAAGATCGAATACGAGGGTGAAAAAAGAGCTTTCATGCTTAGGTATGAGGGCTTCCTCAAGAATAAGATGGTGATGCGTAACGAGTATGGCATTCGTATTGGTCAGATCTACTCTGAGAATAAGGAGAATTTTATCGCCCTCAACGATGAGAAGTTATCATATGTGTTAACCGATGAAGGAGAACCTCGCGTGATCATCTATAAGGACAGTCCTCACAAACCGCTCGCCATATGCGCTCTTCAATTAGACAATGAAAAAGGCAAAATCCCTTCGGTGAGACCGTCGGCGACGCAACATAGCCTGATGCTCGCTTTATGCTGGTACCTCTTCACGCCTGTTGCGAAAGAGAATATCGCCACCTTGGGTTAAACTTAAAGTTTCTTCCACGTTTCCTTCGCGAATTGTTCAAGCGATGGATCCCTGGCTCCCATCAAAAGGAGCACACAATTGTCTGTCAGGTGTGGGCGTATTTTACCTAACAATTCTTCCCTGTCTTCTACGAAGTAAGCCGGCTTATCCTGTGCACGAAGGTCATTGATGAGATCGGCGGCGGAAATGTCCTTTACAGCTGTACCGCCAGCATAGAATATCTCGCTCATCCAAATTTCATCCTCGGGCCTAAGCACCTTCCCGATTTCATGTACAAAATCGTTTCTTAGAAAACGAGTAGGACCGTATCCATGCGGCTGAAACCATGCTATGACCTTTGGGGCGATCGGCTGGCAACTCGAAATGGCTGCGGCACATTTTACAGGATTATGCGCAAAGTCATCGATAAGCCAGACGCCCTGCTTTCTCCCAAGTACCTGGTTGCGCCGATAGATTCCTTCGTAGTTTTTCAATGCCTTTGAGGATACTTCAAGAGGAACGCCGACTTGCGCGGCGATTGCGGCTGCAGCCAGTGCATTCTCCATGTTGTGCCTGCCCACCACATTCAGTCCGAAACTCACGTCGTTTATCTTGAAGGAGATGGTAAGGCCAACCTGCAGGAAGCCTGTCGCGATGTACCCTGCTTCCTGCCCATCCCATGAAAAATCATTATTGATGGACTGGGAAAAATCTTTTGCAAGGGGATGTGATCTGTTCACCACGAAGGTTTTCGAATTTTCCTTGAACACTTTGAAAATGTCAAGCAGGACTTCAATCTCTTTATGGTCCTTATCGATATTCAGTAACAATCCTACCTCGGGTTTGTACTGGACAATCGATCCATCACTTTCATCGGCCTCGATCACCAACCACTCACCGTCCCCACATTTTGCGTTGCCAATCTTTCCCTCCCTGATGATGCTGATCAGCCCGGCACCGCTGATGATGCTTGGGCCCATGCCGGCCTGCTCCAGTATATCGAAGAGCATTGCCGTTGTTGTACTCTTGCCGCTCGTGCCGCCAATTGCGATTGTCTTCCGGCTGTCCGCTATTAATGCCAACAGTTCTGAGCGCTTGATGATGGGTATGTTCAGCTCCTTTGCCTTCTGTACTTCCGGCACCGTATCCTCAACTGCTGTTGAGACTACCACTAAGTCGGTCGAAGAGGTAATCCCGCTTCCATCCTGCACGAAGCAGCGAATGCCTTCAGCCTCGAGTTTTTCTTGTGTTTCATTATACAGTCCAGCCTGGAAAAAACGGTCACTACCTCGTACCTTCTTACCGATACCCTGCAGGTATTGAGCGATGGCGCTCATTCCCGCACCGGCTATGCCAATGAAGAATGGCTGCTTGCAATCGTTTACGGATGATATCATGTTGCAAATTAAAAGTAAAAATGGGTGAGTTGGGGTAAGAGTTACGAGTCAAGGCCCTCGCTCTCGCTCTGTTCCTGTTTCTGTTTTCTGTTCCGGTTTCTGTTTCTCGTCCTCGCTCCCGCTCTGTTTCTCGCTCTCAGGTTAGAGTAACAGAAACAGAAAGCAGAAACAGAGCGAGAAACAGAGCGGGAGCGAGGGCATCACCTCGAACCACCTTATTCATCGCCCCAAACCCCCAACCTATGATACCAGATCAACGGTTGATGTACGCCGTGCTGGCAAATTGAGCGGCGCTGATGTAGCATTGCCGAAACTTTAAACCTTATCTTCTTAAATCAACATTTATGAGTAACCTGTTTTCTGAACGCGGCGGAGGTATAACGAGCGCTTCGCTGAAAGGCAAGAAAATTCTTTTTGCCAATTTTCCGGCCGATGGCCATTTCAATCCCCTTACCGGACTCGCCGTCCATCTCAAATGGCTGGGCTGTGATGTTCGTTGGTATACATCGGTAAAGTATGCGCCAAAACTCGAGAAATTAAAAATCCCACATCTTCCATTCAACAAGGCTGTTGACATAGCGGAACTGGAAAAGATGTTTCCTGAAAGAGATGCGATAAAGAGCCAGGTTGCCAAGCTGAAGTTTGACATCATCCATGCATTCGTGCTACGTGGTCCGGAATATTATGCTGACCTGACTGAAATACATGCGTCCTTTCCATTCGATATCATGATCGCAGATGGAGCCTTTACCGGGATACCCTTTGTCAAAGACAAAATGAATATTCCCGTTATTTCTATTGGTGTGTTCCCATTGACAGAGACATCGCGGGACCTCCCTCCCATGGGTCTCGGCATGACCCCTACCTATTCCTTCCTGGGAAGGATCAAGCAAAATATACTCCGCAAGGTCTCCGATGTCCTCGTGTTTGGCGAGCCGAACAAGGTGATGCGGAAAATGCTATCCGCATATGGCATCGATCACTATAATACGAATGTGTTTGATTTGATCGTCAAGAAATCAAGCCTGCTCCTGCAAAGTGGCACCCCGGGCTTTGAATATTTTAGAAGCGATCTTGGTAAGAATATACGGTACATCGGATCACTACTCCCCTACCAGTCCAAGAAACAAATTGAACCGTGGACAGATGCTCGCCTCACGACCTATCAAAAGATAGTTGTCGTAACCCAGGGAACGGTAGAGAAGAACGTTGAAAAGATCCTTGTGCCAACCCTCGACGCTTTCAAGGACACTGACGTGCTCGTGATCGCCACAACGGGTGGGACAGCCACGGAGGAACTTCGCGAGAGATTCCCACAGCAGAATCTGATTATTGAAGATTTTATTCCTTTCGGAGATATTATGCCATATGCAGACGTATACATCACCAACGGTGGTTATGGCGGGGTGATGCTAGGCATAGAGAACCAATTGCCACTCGTGGTTGCAGGTGTACACGAAGGAAAGAACGAGATCAATGCACGCATCGGATATTTCGAACTTGGCATTAACCTCAAGACGGAATGGCCGAAGCCAGAGCAAATGAAGGAAAGTGTCGAGGAAGTAATCAATAACAGGAAGTATAAGGAAAATGTGATGAGGCTTGCAAAGGAATTCAGCACCTACAACCCGAATGAACTTTGTGCACAGTATGTGGGAGAGGTATTGGAGAAAACGGGAAGAGTGTATGTGCTGGAGGGAGAGAAGGTTTATTAGTTGCTTGGTTGCTTAGTTGCTTAGTTATTTGCACCCAATCAACTAAGCAACCAATCAACTAATCACCTACCTCTTGTGGCTCCTTATCATCTCCCCATACCCCTGGCGCTTTGACAAGGCATCTACCGCCCACGCAATTCTTTTAACGCGTGTAGGCTCCGTCTTTGCATCATCGATCCATTTACTAAAATATCGTTGGTGGGATCCTGGGAGCGTATCGAAGAATTGCCGTGCCTTGGGTTCATCCGCCAGGCAGGCCAGGAAATCTTTATTAAACTGGAAGGGTTTCTTGTCTTCCTCAAGTTGTACCTTGACCATGGCGCCATGGCGTTTACCAATCCCTTTTCTCATCGCAGCATTCAACGCCATGATGAAAGCTCCGCCGCCCATGGGAAGGAGCGCTACACCTGAGATTTTGAATTGATCCAACTTTCCTTTTACCCGGAATGAACGTTTATTGTGTGGCTTAAGCTTCTCTGCTATATCGACCGGGACTTGTATGTACGTCCACCCGGTCTTCTCCCCTTGCGTCTCGAATCTCAATATTGTCGTAGTATAATTTATCAAAGGCCGACAGATTAGTGTCGCACAAATATCTCTAAAAAAATAAGAGCTGCAAATGCAGCTCTTATTTGATTTATTCAACGAAGGGTATGATTAACTCTCTTAATCGTTCTTCTTCTTCACTTCACCTGTCTCGCCATCGATCTTCGTCTTCTTATCGCCATCCTTTATCTTAATATCGCCATCTTTTTCGACCTTCACCTTATAATCGCCACTGTGGGTTTTGTACTCTCCATCGTTGTCGCCGTCAGTTCTAACATCGGCATCGTATACCCAATCTCTATCTGCACGTCTTACAACATGACCATTTATTACTTTACCGCTCTTTCCGTAGATGGTATCATTTGACTTTGTATCAACATAAATGGCCACAGGACGCTTTGTTTCCGCATTCACCATTACGCCGGACTCATCTTTTTCCAGTTTAATAGTTTCACCGGTGTTGAGATCCACATAGCGATTATCGCCATTGGTACAAGCCATCCAAAGGAAGGAAGCACTTATTGCGGATATCAAAAAAATTCTTTTCATATACATAATTTTTAGTTCACCGCTAGCTATGCAATTCGGGTGCCATCTGCCTATCCATTGGAAAGCGAGACGTTGTCAATGGAGTATTTGCAATCCTGTAGAGAATTTTCCCCTGAATTAAATAATCTATAACAAATCCCCACCCAATCTTGACTAATTTTACGTAAACCCTTCGGCCTGATGCTATCTTTTTACTCGCGTCCAAAACTTCAACTGTACACTCTATTCGCTGTTCTGTTTACCACCGTATCCATCCATGCGCAAGATGTGCAGGTATCGTTCCGTATTGTCAATTCTAAAAAAGAACCGGTTGGCTTCGCCACCGTTAGCTTAAGAAACAGAGTCGATTCAACTAATAAATTCGAGCAGGTAGCCGATAGTACGGGCAGGGCCCAGCTTACCTTAACAAAAGGAGCACAGTACATCGTAGCGGTAACATCTGTCAATTACCAGCCAATGGAGAAGGGTATAACTGCGACTGGGCAACCATTCACGCTAGCTCTGGAACCGCTCGCAACAACCCTTGGGGGAGTAGTAGTGCGGTCAACGCGTCCGTTGATGCGACAGGAGGACGATAAGACAATTGTAGATCCAGAGGCATTAATACCTAGTTCTACCAGTGGATATGAAGTAATAGAAAAGACCCCCGGGTTATTCGTAGACCAGGACGGAAATATTTATATCGCCAGCACTACTCCTGCTACAGTGATGATCAATGGTAGAGAAATGAAAATGAGTGCAGCCGACATCGCTACCATGCTAAAGAGTCTTCCGCCAAATGCCATTGCCAGCATAGAGATCGTGCGGACGCCTTCGGCTAAGTACGATGCCACAAGCAGTGGAGGCATGGTAAACGTTATTCTTAAAAAAGGAGTGAAACTCGGGCTCACAGGAAGCGTAAATAGCGGATGGCAACAAGGTACGTATGGTACCCAGTTTGCCGGTTTCAACCTTACAAATAACAACGGTGAACTTAGCACTTACCTGAATGTGAATGTTAACAACCGGAATAGTTTTGATCGCATCAAGACGGACCGGATATTCGCGCCGGACTCGGTGTTGAGCCAGGATGCAAATACAAAGTATCCATCCGACATCTATTATGTGGGATTCGGAATGAGCTTCGAAGCTTCCAAAAAATGGCAATTGAGTTACGATGGTAGGTTTAGCCTCAATCAGTTTGACAATAAGACAGAGAATCTAAATATCATAAGAAAACTTAGTACAGCCGAGATTATTGCCAGCAACATTAACCTCGTGCGAAACCTTGGACACACCTTTACCACCAATCATGGCATCAATGCGAAGAACAAATTAGACTCGCTCGGGTCCGAATGGACAAGCGATGTCTCCTATACGTATGCAAGGAATGAGTCGGAGCAATCATTCTCTACCGGCCCTACGTCAGGCGGCGACGGCGATGCTGGAAACCATAGGCATTTCCTTACCGCACAATCCGACGTCACGTTGAAGATGAAGAAGAAGTTCACGTTCGAAGCGGGCATTAAGACGTCACTCCTCAGTTTCGACAATGAAACGGAATACTTTAGTCTGTCGGGTGGCACGAGGACAAAGGATGAATTGCGGACGAATACTTTTCGATATAGGGAGAATATCAATTCTGCCTATGTGCAGGGATCGAAAACCATTGTGTCGGATCTCCTCCTAAAGACGGGTCTTCGCGTGGAGAATACCAACATGAATGGCCACCAGGTGGTTCCGGGTGATACAACCTTTTCTATTCACCGAACCGATCTCTTTCCATATGCCTATCTGAGTAAGAAGGTTATTTCTATTGCTGGGTTCGAACTGCGTGCGTACCTGGTGTATCGAAGGACGATCAGCCGGCCCGTTTATGAGCAGTTGAATCCATTTCCCAGGTACATAGACCAGTTTCTTTCAGAAGTAGGGAATCCAACGTTACGACCCCAGTTTAATAATAACTACGAGGCTAACATCAGCGTGAATGAGATGCCTATCCTTGCGGTAGGAATCAATCAAACGAAGGACATTTTCACTAATGTTATTTACAGTCTGGGCAGCCAGGCATTCAGGACCTATGACAACCTTGGAAAGAATAAGGAATTTTATCTCAGGGGACTAGGCGCTATCCCTCCCGGTGGAAAATACTTTTTTGTTCTTGGAGGTCAGTACAATCATAACCATTACGAAGGCTTTTACCAGGACCGACCACTGGCTTTTAAGAAAGGCACGTGGACATTCTTCACTTATCACCAGTTGAAGCTTGGAAAGCGTTCACAGTTTACGATGAATGGCTTTATAAGGCTGAAGGGACAGTTGCAATTTTATGAGCTGTCGACTTTCGGGGCACTTAACGCGAGTATCAATCGCCAGTTCCTAAAGCAAAAGCTTATAGTCACACTCAGTATGAATGATATGTTTTATACCCTGCGCAATGATTTCACATTAAACCAGGGTCCTGTTAATGCGAGTGGCTCGCGCTATGGGGACACCAGACGTATTGGGATTAACCTGCGATACAATTTTGGGATTAGGAAGAAGGAGGAGACAAATAATATGTTTACTGTGGATCCTGAGAAAGTGAATTGAGGAAGGGTGAGTGGTGAATGGCCAGCGGTGAGTAGTGAAGGGTCATTGCGAGCAAAGCGAAGTAAGTGAAGGTTGAGTATCGCCCTTAATCAGTCGTTTTACCCTAGGTTCTTTTGGCGGTGGCTGGTTTTTTGGTTGGTTTAGGTTTCCGTTTTTTCTTGCGAGCTGCAATATTACTGGCGCGGGTATTTGTTGCAGTGGTCTTCTTTTTCGTAGCCATAGGCTCGAGTTTCAGATGAATAAACAAGGATTGTGCCTTTAACAGAGTTTAGGCAAATAAAAACCTTGAAATTGGATGCGAATCCTTACCTTTGCCGCGTCAATTTGAGTTCTTCTGCATCTTGTAAGTGAATGATTTTATCTGCTACGCGTAAATGTGCTAATTGTCAGTCTTCTTATACCTTGCGTTTTTCTCAAGTATTTTTTATTTATTAATTTTTTTTACGAATGAACATTTATGTTTCAAATTTAAGCTTCTCCGTACAGGACGACGACTTAAGAGGTTTTTTCCAAGAGTATGGTGAAGTTTCTTCTGCCAAAGTAATTATGGACAAATACACTAACCGTAGCAAAGGCTTCGGTTTTGTAGAAATGTCTGATGATGCTGCAGCCCAGAAAGCAATTGCTGAACTGGATGGTGGTATGGTAGAAGGCCGCGCTATCAAGGTTATGGTAGCAAAACCTAAGGAAGAAAGAAGCAGCAAGCCTTCTTATTCTAACAGCCGCTGGTAATATATTTCGATAATAGAATTATTACAGTATAGAAAAGGAGTGCAACCAGCTTGCCCTCCTTTTTATTTTTAACTTTAATTTTTTAGCTATGACCAATGACCTGATCGAAAAATATGTAGCCCCAAGACACGCAGGTGAAAAAGAGATTAAAATCTTTTTCAAGCAGCGCAGTACTATAACAGGGATATTCATCAAGGGAAACGATTACGATGAATTGCGTTCCAAAAACTTCTGGCGTATCGTCACTAATGCGAGCATTGATACATGGAAGAAAACCAAGGATGTCAACCTGGCCAAGATTTTCAATGGTACAGAATTTACGAGGTTGTCTGAGGATTAATAGCGGCGCAATAGATTATAAAAAAAACCTCCGTTAACGGAGGTTTTTTAGTTTCTTATGTCTTAATCCTGTTTGCCAGGGATTATTACGCGCGTTGCTTTGCCGGGGCTTTCTTCTTTGCTTTCTTAAGGGCCGCGTCGATAGCTGCGCTAAGGTTAGCGAAAGTAGGTTTGCCAGTGAAGGGTTCCTCATTGATGAAGAATGCGGGTAGATCCTTTACCCCCCTGTCAATTCCTTCTTTCAGGTCATCCTGTACTTGCCAGCCGAATACACCGTTAACGAGGTCATCCAGAAATTTCTTATTATTTACTCCTGCTTCTTTCGAATGCAGCTTAAGACTGGTTGTACCGAGGTTGCGGCGGTTGTTGAACAAGACGTTGTGCATCTCCCAGAACTTACCTTCCTGGGCAGCAGCAACGGCAGCCTCACCGGCTTTCATGCTGCGCTGATGAATGCGGGTTAACGGAAAATGACGGAAGTTGAATCTTATTTTTCCCTCATATTCTTCGAGTAACTGCTTAACGACTTCGTTTGCCTTTGCACAATCCTCATTTTCATACTCCCCAAACTCCATTAGTGTTACAGGAGCGTCTTTTTGCCCCACAAAAATGTCTTTTGGTTCAATAATTTCTTCGATCTCTTTTTTAAATGCCATTTTATAACTCCTTTTTTATATCCGCCTGAGCCTTAGAGGCTTCGGGCCTGATCATCTATATAACAACCTTCATGCTATTTGGTTGATTTCCCATGCTATTTTAGGATAATTTATCCTATGAAAGCGGTTGAAGATAGGGATTTTTTATTCCCAGCATTCCCGCTAAAAAACTAAATTTATAAACCCCATATCCCCATTTTGAAAATCAACGAGATAGCCGGAAAATAAAATCCCGTCATAAACAAAGTGTTTTTCCCCTCGTATTTCTTCGTTGAATGTTCCGGATTCACGAACAACCCCTCTTCTTAGCCTGAACCGGTAAATCAAAAGCGGCGTTGGACATCGTGCAAGAAGCTCGCCGAAATGCAGTCGGGTCAAGGGTTTCACAAGAAATATATGCCCTTTACGGTTCCCAAATCGGATATAAGTTGGTTTGCGGGCGGAGAAATGCCTCCCTACTTTTACATCAGGAAGACACACATACACTACACTTCAAGCAGTTTCTAATCTGCCAAGTCGTACTCTAACGGGCCATTTTGATACCCCAGTTTGTTTGCCCGGTTGCCCCATAATCCCTTTAATCTTTACGGTTGCTCCATTTAATTTTTTTCGACAGATTTTACTAACCAAAAGAGATTAATAACCTTTAAACTTAGAATTATGAAAACAATGAACAACCCCCGTTTGATCGCCCTTGCATTTGCGGCAGCCCTCTCAGTAGCGTTTACCTCACCAGCATTGGCAAATGATGACAAGAAAGTCATCCCTGTAGAATTAAACTTCATCGGTAACCTTCAAAGTCAGCCGCTTTTCCATATGGTCTTTACCAGCACAGAAGAAACTCAATACACGATCGTCGTTCGTGATCAGTTTGGAAATGTGTTGTACAAGGACGTAGTGAAAGGAAAAAACATCACGAAGAAATTTCTCCTGAATACAGAGGAACTTGGTGATGCTGAACTGAAGTTCGAGGTAACAGGAAGGAACAATGAAAAGCCAGTTGTGTTCCAAATCAACAAGCAGACACGCTCTGTTGAGGACGTATTTGTTAGCAAGAAGAATTAAGGCGTCAGGTAGGAAATTGGCAGGAGCCAATAGTCAATAGGCAAGTTTAGGTCGCAAGACTCGAACTGGTATTGACTGTTGGCTTTTTTTATTGCCAATTGGCTATTGGCAATTGAGAAACGTCCGATCGGGAAATTTCCCTACTTTCCCCTCCAAAACCAATTGTTTATGTTAAGAAAAATTTGCCTCGTACTAACACTCTTCGGACTGGTAGCCTGTGAACAAAAGGATAGTGCAGAAGAAACAAGAACTCCAAAACAATATACTATCGAACAGCTGTATGAAAATCTTTCCGTCGGTGCGGCGGGCTTCAATGGCGATGAATCGAAGGTACTCGTGACCAATAACAGCACTGGTATCTTCAACGTGTATGAGCTCAATCTTGCTGATACGTTGATGAACCCGCTAACAACTTCTCCAAAAGAATCCTTTTTCGCAGTTCAATACCTGCCAGGATCGGATCAATTTATTTATTCTGCAGACGAGGGCGGTAATGAGAACAGCCGTCTCTACCTGAAGTCTAAAACAGATTCCGTAGTGAAAGATCTGACCCCCTGGCCAAACAGCGCTAACAATTTTGCAGGATGGAGTAAGGACAAACAATACATGTATGTTAGCAGCAACAAGCGTAATCCAAAGTTTTTTGACATATGGAAAATGGACATCGCCACATGGACTCCTGTTTTGTTTTACCAGAATGATTCGGCTCTCGACCTGTCCGCTATTAGCAAGTCAGAACGGTATATTGCCCTGAGTAAGACAACCACTACTGACAAAAACGACCTATACCTAATGGATCGCACTACGCAGTCTCTCAAGCGCATCAGTAATGACAATGAGGCAAACTGGAATGCCACGGCGTTTGAGAAAAATGACAGCATACTTTATTACACTACCAACGACGGTAGCGAATATAATTACCTGGTGAAGTACAATATCCAAACCGGCGAAACGACCAAAGCTTTCGAGGATAAGTGGGATGTAGATGGAATGAATCTTAGCGAGAACGAGAAGTATCACACGATTTTCATCAATGATGACGGCAAAAACAAGGTGTTGCTTTTTGACCATGCGAGTAACAAACTAGTAGACTTTCCAGAGATAAAGGATGGCAATGTGCAGAGTGTGATCATTTCCGACTCGGAAAAGAAACTTCTCTTGACCGTTGGAAGCAGTACAAGCCCAACTAACCTATACGTCTATGATCTTGAGAAAAAAGACCTGAAACGACTTACTGCTACGCTCAATAAAACTATCGATGAGAATGATCTGGCTAAGGCACAAGTTGTACGTTTCGCTTCTTTCGACGGTAAAGAGATACCCGCGATATACTACAAGCCATTGCAGGCAAGCAAAGACAACAAGGTCGGCGCATTGGTTTGGGTACATGGAGGCCCTGGCGGACAAAGCCGTGTAGGCTTCAGCAATTCCATTCAATATCTGGTGAACAACGGTTACGCCGTATTAGCGGTTAACAACAGAGGAAGCAGTGGATATGGAAAGTCTTTTTACAAGATGGATAACCGCGATCATGGGAATGCCGACCTCAAAGATTGCGTATGGGGAAAGAAGTGGCTTGCGCAACAAGACTATATTGACACATCGGCCATTGGCATTTATGGCGGAAGCTATGGCGGTTGTATGGTATTGAATGCATTGAGCACATATCCCAATGAATTCAATGCAGGTGTTGATTTGTTCGGTGTTGCTAATTGGTTGAGGACGCTTCGTAGTATTCCTCCTTATTGGGAGTCATTCAGAAAAGCATTGTATGATGAACTTGGCGATCCCAACACGGGAGACAGTATAAGGCTAAAACAAGCTTCTCCTCTTTACAACTATGAAAAGATTACCAAGCCACTGATCGTATTCCAGGGGGCTAACGATGTTAGGGTGCTTCAGGTAGAAAGCGATGAAATTGTCGATGGCGTGAAGAAAAAAGGAATTCCCGTTGAATATATTGTTTATCCCGATGAGGGACATGGGTTCGTTAAAAAAGAAAACCAGATTACCACTTCAAAACGCACACTTGCCTTCCTTGATAAATATCTTAAGAATAAGCAAGAAGAGGTGAAGTCTGGAAAGCAGTAAGTGGGAGTTCGGAATCGGGAATCAGGAATGTGGAATCGGGAATCGGGAATCGGGAATTGGTAATCGGGAATTAAGGCCGAATTCCCGATTACCAATTCCCAATTCCTGATTTAGGCAAGCGCATCATACAACACTTCAACCGGATGCAACGCGATTCTACCTGTGCCATCCTTCACCTGGTGGCGGCAGCTGGTACCGGGCGCCGCGATGATCGTATCGGCGGAAGCATTCCGAACGGAAGGAAATAGTACCAGCTCACCAATTTTCATCGAGATATCATAGTGCTCTGCTTCGTAACCAAAGCTTCCTGCCATGCCACAACAACCTGATGGAATCACCTCAACAGTATAATTTTCCGGCAGCGTGAGCAATTTTTCCGATACAGCAACAGAGGATAGCGCTTTTTGTTGGCAATGACCATGCAACTTGATATGCTTTGCTTCTTTAGTGAAAAGCGAGACGGGAATGCGGGAAGCGGAGATCTCTGCGGCGATGAACTCATCGACAAGCATCACATGTTTCGCAAGATTTTCTGCTTCCTGCAGTTTATCGTCGTCGGCGAGGTCGATGTATTCGTCACGGAAAGTTAGAATGGCCGAGGGTTCAATTCCGATTAACGGAGTGTCCGCCGTGATTAGTGGCGCAAGGCTCTCAATATTCTTATTGGCGATAACTTTTGCCTTTCGAACCAACCCTTTGGATAACCAGGTTCTTCCGCTCTCGATATGCTCGGGAATGACAACTTCGTATCCTAATCGCTCCAATAGGAGAATTGCTTTCTTACCTATGGATGCATCATTATAATTAGTAAACTCATCACAGAAAAGATAAACCTTCCTCGTGTGTACACCTGTTTGATACTGTTTGCGCTTTTGATGTTGCCTGTACCACTCCATCAAAGTAATCCTTGAGAGTATAGGCATCGACCGTTTTGCCGCGAACCCAGCGGTCTTCTTGATCAATGAACTGAAAGGCCTGGAAGTCATCAGGAAATTGTAGAGACCGGGAAGGCGCGCCCCCATCTTTGCAGACCTAGTGAAGTTGGCGATAAGTTTTGTTCGAAGCGGTACTCCATTGGCGTCATAATAATGCTGAAGAAATTCTGCCTTAAGTTTGGCCACGTCGACATTGCTGGGACACTCGGATTTACATCCTTTGCAACTGAGACATAGATCCATCACTTTATAAATCTCCTCGTGATCGAATCGGTTAAGCTTGGTCGAATTAGTCAGGAACTCCCTGAGGATATTCGCACGCGCACGAGTCGTGTCCTTTTCGTTCTTTGTAACCATATAAGAAGGGCACATCGTGCCGCCGCTCAGGTGGGTCTTCCGGCAGTCTCCACTTCCATTGCATTGCTCAGCATGTTGAAGAACATCCTGGTTTCGAAATCGAAATATGGTCTTGAACTCGGGAGTTTGTTGTCCCGGTACATACCTAAGCATCGTATGCATTGGTGGCGTGTCGACGATCTTACCTGGATTGAAGATGTTGTTAGGATCCCAGGTTCTCTTTATTTCCTTAAGTAAACTGTAGTTCTTCTCTCCTACCATTTGTCTGATGAATTCACCGCGCAGGCGTCCATCACCATGCTCGCCACTCAGCGAACCCTGGTATTTCTTTACCAGTGTCGCAATTTCTTCAGCTATTGACCTGAATAGACGATTGCCCTCGATCGTCTTGAGATTAATGATAGGTCGCAAATGGATTTCCCCAGAGCCTGCGTGTGCATAGTGGACCGAATAGAGTCCATACTTCTTTAATATTACATTGAAATCCGCGATGTAGGCGGGGAGGTCCTGTACATCAACTGCGGTGTCCTCAATGACGGGAACGGCTTTTTCATCACCCGGTAGATTACCAAGTAGCCCTAGACCGGCTTTGCGAAGTGTCCATATCTTCTTTGTGTCCGTACCGAATAACAATGGAAAATGATATCCTAGTCCGGCGGCCCTCATTGCTGCCTCGCATTGTTGAGCCGCGTCGACGACTTCTTCCCGCGTGCCCCTGGTAAATTCAACGACGAGTATGGCACCGGGGTCGCCCTTCACGAAGAATCGGTTCTTTTGTTGCTCGATATTATACTTTGTACATTCTAATATATAATGATCAACGAGTTCACTAGCGCTAACACCAAATTGAAGCGCGATAAGGTTCGCCCTCAACGATTCGTCGATCGAGTTGAAGTGAACACAAAGCAAGCCCGTCTCCCGGGGAGGTAACGGTACAACATTCAATTTTATCTCGGTAATGAAAGCGAGGGTACCTTCTGATCCTGCAATAAGTGAACAGAAGTTGAAATCGTGACCACCCGCGTTGAAGGGTGCGGTATCGAGGAGCAGGTCAACGGCATAACCGGTATTCCTTCTTTCTACAGAAGGCTTTGGAAATTCTTTTCTTATTTCCTGTTGATTTTCGTAGTTGCCCAGCAGTCGACGTACGGATTTATAGATACTGGCTTCGAGGGTTTCGCCTTCGCATTTCTGTTGAAACTCATCCAGGTCGACCGATTTGAAGATGGCCTCAGATCCATCGCTTAACAGTGTACGCACTTCAAGCAGATGTTCCCTGGTGCTCCTGTAAACGACGGAGTTCGAACCGCAGCTATTGTTTCCCACCATGCCGCCAATCATGGCCCTGTTGGCCGTTGAAGTCTCCGGTCCGAAAAACAATCCATGCAGACGAAGGAACATGTTGAGCTCGTCGCGAATTACGCCAGGCTGCACCCGCACCCACCCCTCCTCCTTATTTAGTTCGATAATCCTCGTGAAGAATTTTGATACGTCAACTACTATCCCATTTCCTACTACCTGTCCCGCCAGCGAGGTGCCGGCTGTTCTAGGAATGAGGGAGGTGCGGTGAGTGTTGGCAAATCTGATCAACAGTTTTATATCAGCCTCGGACTTCGGAACTGCAACCGCCAGTGGCATTTCCCTGTATGCCGATGCGTCTGTGGCGTAGAGCGTGAGCATGGTCGGGTCGGTATAAAATTCCCCCTCCAGGGCGGCAGATAGTTCCCGTAGCTGGTCCTTCGTCATGGGAGCGAAAATAGTAGGCAATTTGCAATAAGCAATAGGCAACGAGCAATAAGCAATAAGCAATAGGCAATAAGCAATAAGCAAAAGACAAACTGTCTATTGGCTATTGCTCGTTGCCTATTGCTTATTGCCTATTGCTTATTGCCTATCGATTACTGATACTGGATATATACCGGCTGCGGTTTCAGCTCAAGTACTTCCTTTGGTGTCAGGAGTCGGCCGTTGTTCTTCATGTCGTTCTTATAGAAGATCTTGAAGCCCGTATATTCTACCGGCTCGCGATAAACATATTGGTTGTAGGTATTCTTCTTCAACGGCGGGTGTCCCCATCCGTCCATGTCCATCACAAACTGCACCTCGGGTCTTAGCTTGATCTGCTTGTAATTGGTCACCCCGCCTTGCGTGAATCGGTGTACCATGAAGATCTTGGGAGTCAGGTTATTTTCCTTGACCAATTTCGTGAGATAGTCCATCGCATAGTTGATATCTGCCGCATCGAAACTACCAACGACCTTGCCTGGGGCCTGACCGCCTTTCATGGAAAACTCGGGATCAATTCCCAAGTGCACATTAGGCATCTTGAGGTATTGCTCCAACTGGGGCAATTCTTCTTGCAGTGTGCTATGACCTACCTGTATGTCTATGAATACGATCGCATTAATTTCTTTTGCCATGCTAAGAACAGAGTCGATCTGGTGAAAGGGCATTCTTAATCTGTATTTCGAACCTTTGCCCGGACTAACTTGAGCGGTGACCGCTATATAATGCAGAGCGGGAATGACTTCCAGGACAGAATCGGCTTTCTGCCAGTTAGCAACTTCTTCTTTAAGCTTAGCGAGCATCTGTGCCCGCGGCAACTCACCAAGGATGCCCATTTGCTTGGAATAGAGATTACCATAGAACGCAATGACGCGTTTGAAGGGGAAGATTGCACCAGCGAGGGGCTGGGGTGACTTCACCGGCCATTTTCCCGAGGTATCTCCATTGACGACATGCGCCAATTTCTTATTGTACTCCTCGATGTCGGAAACGGCTGGAGCTGCTACCGCCTTCTTATTCTCCACGGATTTTATGTCATTTCCAGAGCTCGCCGATGCTTCGTTTGCGGCAGCGGCAGAATAAAAAACAACTTTGTAACCACCGAAGGCGATGGCGGAAACGAGGATAACAATTAAGGCTAACCGGAGGTAAAAAGTATAGGATTTACCGCTGGGGGAGGTGAAGATTTGGTAGTTCATAGGGTAAAATTTTTGAAATTGTCTTAGCTGTTGCTAATTCGCAACGTAAAATAAATGAAAAAACTGTGCCGACAAAGCAAATAGGGTGACTTGTCGAATGAAAAATTACTCAATGATGCAGGATAAATACGGTTTAGGGTTAGTGCTACACGTCCAAGCTCTCGCTGCCGCTCTGTTTCTCGCTCTCACTTATTTCTCACTCTTGCTATGATAACGGTTTTTGGGCGGCGGGTACAGATGCAGCTCGCCTTAAGGGTTTAAGGGTTCGAATGTTCTAGACATCGATGGCGAATTATAGGAATCGACGGTGTAGTTTTAAACTATCAAACAATTAAACCCATTAAACCCTTAAACCTTTAAACTTAAGTCGGTTCTACATGCTCGCTTTTCTCGACACAGTCTACACCCTGGCACACCTTCATTTAATCGGCTTCAACCTTTTTGGATGGGTCTGGAGACGTACACGTAAGGCACACCTGATCAGTCTCATCTTAACCGCTGCATCGTGGTTTGTGTTGGGTGCCTGGTACGGTTGGGGCTATTGTCCGTTGACTGACTGGCATTGGGAAGTAAAGGAGAAACTCGGCGAACGGAATCTCCCGGCATCGTTCATCAAATATTTCGCAGATAAACTCTCCGGTACTGATATACCATCCAGGACAGTCGATGTCGTAACCCTAGTCGGCCTTATGGCCGCCATAGCCGCCTCTGTTTTCGTAAATTTCTTCCAACTTAAACGAACCAAACAATAGCCAATTGCCTGTTGCCTATCGCCTATTGCCTATTGGCAATTGCTCATCGATCGACACGGTGGCCCGGTGTTTGCACCCTTCCCAAAAACAAACAGTATGGACCAACGTCAACAATTAGCACTAATGGACAAGATTATCCGCGAATTGGATGATCTAAAGAGCAGCCAGACAGCGGTTCTGAAAAAAATTGCCCAGATAGAAGCCGACAATATCAACCTCGGAGTTGATCTGCTCAATGAAGCTCTTCCAGGTATTCATGAAGAAGTGGATGCTGCGGTAGAGAAAGTATCGGCCCTCGTTGATCAATTCAAGGAACACAGGGATACTTACGAAAAGGAAAATCAAAAGTTTCTCGCAGAGCCTACAATATAGGTTTCTCGCTAAGACGCAAAGTCTCGCAAAGCCGCAAAGAGATCCAAACGGGAGAATCAGTTTCTCCTATTTTCGTGGCGCCTTTGCAAGACTTTGCGTCTTTGCGTGAAACAAATTCTTATTTCTTTAACCCATTACTTTGCACTAACTCTTCGTGCTCATTTCTGAACACAACGGTGTTATCAAACACATCTACCAGCACCGGATGGCTCTTATCGATATCACCCGCAAGTATTCGTTTGCTCAATTGATTCACGATCTCTTTTTGTATAAGCCTTTTCAATGGCCGCGCACCAAACTGCGGATCGAACCCCTGGTCGGCGAGATACTCGAGTGCGTAATCACTAAACACTAACTGGATCCCGCTGTTTTCAACCAGTTTCTTAAGGCTGTCCAATTGTATCTTAACAATACTCCGGATTTCCTTCCTCATCAACGGACGGAACATGATGATCTCATCTACCCTGTTCAGAAACTCCGGCCTGATGGTATCACGTAATAAGGTCATCACCTCCACTTTCGCTTTTTCTGTTACATCGTCGACATTTTTCTCATTCACCTTATCGAAATGCTCCTGGATGATATGACTGCCGATGTTGCTCGTCATGATGATGATCGTGTTCTTGAAATTAACCACCCTACCCTTGTTGTCCGTGAGCCTTCCATCATCGAGTACTTGCAACAAGACATTCCATACATCGGGATGCGCCTTTTCAATCTCATCTAAGAGCACCACACTATAAGGCTTGCGGCGCACCGACTCAGTCAATTGCCCTCCTTCATCATAACCTACATATCCGGGAGGCGCGCCAACCAGCCTGCTCACCGTGTGCTTTTCCTGGTACTCGCTCATGTCGATTCTCGTCATCATATGTTCATCATCGAAGAGATATTCGGCGAGCGCTTTTGCGAGTTCAGTCTTGCCAACACCCGTCGTACCCAGGAATATGAACGAGCCTATTGGTTTACGAGGATCACTCAAACCCGCACGACTCCTTCGGATGGCATCTGCAACCGCAGTGATGGCTTCCTCCTGCCCTACTACTCTTTCGTGAAGATGGTTCTCGAGTTGGAGAAGTTTTTCCTTTTCACTCTGCAGCATTTTAGATACAGGTATGCCTGTAATCTTTCCAACGCTTTCGGCGATATCCTCAGCGTCCACTTCTTCCTTCAACAATCGCTTCTCACTGCTGAGTTTGTTTAGCTCATCGGAAAAATCCATGATCAGTTTCTCCTGATCCTTAATTTTTCCGTACCGAATCTCCGCTACCTTGCCGTATTCACCATTCCTCTCGGCCTGATCTGCCTCCTGCTTAAGCGTCTCTATCGAGGCTTTGGCATTCTGGATTTTCTCTACTAATTCCTTTTCCTCCTTCCACTTAGCCATTAATGTATCACGCTGCACTGCGAGGTTGGCGATCTCGGTGTTTAATTCTTTTAGCTTCGCATCATCATTCTCTCTCTTGATTGCTTCACGTTCAATCTCGAGTTGACGAATTTGTCTCTCCAGCTTATCCAGTTCCTCGGGCATCGAGTTCATCTCGAGCCTGAGTTTTGCCGCGCTCTCATCGATGAGATCGATGGCCTTGTCTGGAAGGAAACGATCCGTGATGTATCGATGCGAAAGTTCCACAGCTGCGATAATCGCCTCGTCCTTGATACGGACATGATGGTGCGTCTCATACCTGTCTTTCAATCCGCGAAGAATGGAAACGGCATCGTCCACATTCGGTTCCTCAATCATTACCCGCTGAAATCTGCGCTCGAGGGCCTTATCCTTCTCGAAGAATTTTTGATATTCCGTAAGCGTAGTCGCGCCGATGGCACGCAGTTCGCCTCTGGACAATGCGGGCTTCAGTATGTTTGCTGCATCCATCGCTCCCTCGCCTCCGCCTGCTCCCACCAGCGTATGAATCTCATCGATAAACAATATAATCTCGCCATCACTCTCTGCTACTTCCTTCACGACACCTTTCAATCTTTCCTCGAACTCGCCCTTGTATTTGGCCCCAGCAATGAGTTGGCCCATATCGAGAGCGAATATGATTTTAGACTTAAGATTTTCTGGAACATCGCCGTTTACAATTCTGTGAGCTATGCCTTCCGCAATAGCTGTCTTACCCACACCGGGCTCACCCACGAGAATAGGATTATTCTTCGTGCGTCTTGAAAGAATATGTAGCGTGCGCCGAATCTCCTCATCACGACCGATGACCGGATCGAGTTTTCCCAGTCGGGCAAGATCATTGAGATTCTTTGCATACTTATTAAGGACATTAAATTCCTGTGATTGTGTCTGGGAAGTAATAGTATCCCCTTTGCGTAATTCCTTAATCGCAGTCACCAGGCCTTTGTCAGTGAGACCTGCATTCTTCAGGAGCTTCGCTGCAGCATCATTGCCTTGCACAATTGCGAGCAACAGATGCTCTGGCGTCACGAATTCATCATTGAACGGCTTCAGTGCCGCACCGGCTCGCAAAACAACGCTGTTTGCATCCCGGCTGATAGCTTGGGCAGGCTCACTGCTGGTTGTCGGAAGTTTCGCCAGGAGCTCCTCGAGCTTGGAATCCACGAGGTTGACGGTAACGTTGTTTTTCTTCAGCAAATATTCAATTGGGGAATCCTGCTGGTCGAGCAACGCTTTCAACATGTGTTCGGTCTCGATATTCGGATGTTTGGCATTGAAGGCAAGCTGCTGTGCCTGTTGAATAGCTTCTGACGCCTTTATAGTGAAATTTGATAGATTCATAGTCGTTCGTTTATTTGTTAATCTGACCCAGGCTGAATTCGATATAAATTCACAAAATTCGCGCCCGGAGAATGTCGATGATTTGTAATCGATTAATTTAGACCATTCAACAAAATCCCATCCAAGTCTTAATTCCAGTTAGTATGTCATATTCAGCCGTCTCTATCTGCCTCAAATTCCGGGCCTTGTCGATTTTCCTGCTATTCTTTCAGGCCGTTAGCGCCCAATTTGATTTTAGTTCGCTCGACCAGGAGTTTCAAAGCAAGCAAAAACTACTCGGAAAGGACGCTGTCATGATGCTTTGGAAAGGCGACTCCCTTATTTACAAAAAGGAGGTCGGCGATTTTAACGCCAAAACCGTTGCGCCCATCGCCAGTTGCAGCAAATGGTTAACTGCCGCACTTGTCATGCAATTTGTTGACGAAGGCAAACTCTCCCTCGATGATAAGGTGGCCAAGTACCTGCCGGTGTTTGAGAGTTATGGGAAAAATTACATAACGTTGAGGCATTGCCTTAGCCATATGACTGGCATAAACGACGACGTGGGATTTATTAAAAAAATGTTACAGCGTTCGAAATTCGCCTCCTTAGAGGAGGAGGTGGCGAAGTTTGCTTCACGGGAGATCCGCACCAATCCAGGCACGGACTTCTGGTATGGAAATATCGGGTTGAACATTGCGGGACGTGTGCTTGAGGTTGTCAGTAAAAAGAAATTCGATGTTCTCATTAAGCTTAAACTATTCAACCCGCTCGGGATGAGGAAGACAAGTTTTTCTACACTAGACAACAGTGCGGTAAACCCATCGGGTGGCGCCTCTTCAACGGCGGAAGATTATATGCGTTTCCTGGTAATGTTGCTGAACAAAGGAAAAGCAGGTGGCAAGCAGGTGCTGAGTGAGGCTAGTGTAAATACTTTGAAGGAGATAAATACCAGCAAGGGCACGATCAAGTTTGCTCCGAAATCGGCTGAAGGTTTTAATTATGCACTCGGCAGCTGGGTAATAAATGAAAAAGATGGAAAGGCGACGGCCCTGGCTAGTCCAGGACTATTCGGGACATGGCCAATGATCGATTTCTGTCGCGGGTATGCATACATCGTGTTGGTGAAGAATTTACTTGGAGAGGAAAGGGCTGATGCGCATTTGGGATTGAAGAAGGTTATTGATGAACAGCTGCCTTCGTCCTGTCGATAGTCCGGCAAACAATTTAATTCCTAATTCCTAATTACGGACCAAAACCACAACACTCCTATCGGATTTGTAAATCGCATCATAAAATCTCACTAGTTCATTAAAATCTCCGGAAGAAAAACGCCCGCCTCGATGCTGAAGCTGCCGGTAGTAGGTTAACCGGTTCCCTTTTAATTCTGCAGAAGCGTCGTATTTACCAAACACCGACTGAACTGAAACTGCAGGCGGAAGTGATTCAATAGCATAACCTACCGGGAGTATGACCTCCACAGTATCGTTATCGGCGTAGCCACTACCCAATTCTATATCATATTTTCTCGTACCAGTTGTTGTAGGTTGTTGTTGAGAACGGGTAATGATATTTGGGTTGATGAAGATCCGCTTGCCCGTGACCGTTGCATAACTCCTTACAGCAACATCAATGGTTTCGTCTATCGAAGGAATGCGTGTTTTATCCTCGTTATATGCAAAACTGTTGATATCGTACGTAGCGAGATCAAACTGCTGGTGCAGATAATCATTCACTTTCTCCCGGCTTAGTTGATGGAGCATCTCATGGACCCCATCTTGCTGCAACGCACTATAACGTGTGTTAGCGACCATCTGCAATGTACCATCCTCACCGAGAGTAGATGTGATACGCCTCGACTGTAGGTTATCATTCATATCGTAACGGGGTGTGCGTACCAAAGTTCCTCCCGCTTCATCAACAAGTAGCGCAAGTCGATCGGAAGTGAAAGCTCCAAGATAACCGGCGGGCATAGTCTGGCT
>JACMKU010000148.1 GCA_014379965.1 Chitinophagaceae bacterium | reverse complement strand
TCCCGATTCCGATTTCCTTTGCGTGAAACCTGTACATTTGATATCGATGATAAAGGGCAAGAAAGTATTATTGGGAATCACAGGCAGCATCGCCGCTTACAAGTCGGTGTACCTGGTTCGTATGCTTGTAAAGGCAGGAGCGGAGGTGAAGGTGATTATGACTCCTTCGGCGAAGGACTTCGTCTCCCAATTGACCCTTTCCACGCTAAGTCGAAATCCCGTATTGACGGAAATGTTCAGCGATCAGAGCTGGGCTAACCATGTTGCGCTAGGTCGCTGGGCAGATGTAATGGTGGTGGCGCCATTAAGCTGTCACTCTCTTTCAAAGATGGCGCATGGACAGTGCGATAACCTGTTATTGGCGGTGTACCTGTCGGCTACGTGTCCTGTGATGGTCGCCCCGGCGATGGATGAGGACATGTGGCACCATCCGTCAACAAAGGCTAATCTTGAGAAGATCACGTCGTATGGAAACAAGGTAATGCCAGTGGGAAAAGGCGAACTCGCCAGTGGTCTGTTTGGAGAGGGGAGAATGGCGGAGCCTGAAGAGATCGTCGAGTACATCGATCACAATTTTTTTTTGACCAATCCTCAGCAAAAGAGACTGGCGGGTAAAAAAGCGCTGGTAACTGCGGGACCAACATACGAAGCGATAGACCCTGTTCGTTTTATTGGCAACCACTCTTCCGGGAAGATGGGGATCGCTATTGCAAAGGAACTTCACAGGCAGGGTGCGGAAGTTACCCTGGTACTAGGCCCAACGGGCCAGCCGATATCGGAAAACGGGGTACACCTGATAAGAGTTACTAGCGCCGACGAAATGTATGAAGCCTGTGCGAGACAATTTCCCGGAACCGACCTTGCGGTGATGGCCGCTGCGGTGGCTGATTATACCCCGGTGAGGAAAGCAACAGAGAAGATCAAGAAATCGGAGAATACGCTCGACCTGGAGTTGACGAAAACAAAAGACATATTGAAGACGCTGGGAGAAAGCAAGAAGGCTGGACAGGTGGTAGTAGGATTTGCACTCGAAACAACGAACGAAGTGGAGAATGCACTTGAAAAGTTAAAGAAGAAGAATGCGGATATGATCGTTTTGAATTCACTAAATGATGATGGTGCGGGCTTTGGTCATGATACAAACAGGATAACCATTTTTAGTAAACAGGAACAACCACAGGTGTTTGATACAAAATCGAAAGATGAGGTTGCGAAGGATATTGTTGACACGATAATTCGATTGCACTATGCTTAAGAAAATTCTACTCTGCACGTTACTTGCCATCGCGGTGAAGTCTACCGATGCACAGGAAATCCAGGCGAGGCTGACGGTGATCACGAGCAAGATCAGTACGCAGGTAAATAAGAACGTGTTTCAAACGCTGCAAACGGCGTTGACCAATTTTATCAATAATAGAAAGTGGACTACTGATGCCTTTCAAACCAATGAGAAGATCCAGTGTAATTTCCTGTTGAACATCGACCAGGAGCTCGGGAATAATGTATATAGGGCAAAGCTCACGGTGCAGGCGGCCAGACCTATTTATAGTAGCACCTACGACTCTCCATTGATCAATTTCATGGACGATGAGGTTGTCTTCCGCTACCAGGAATTCCAGGCGATTGAGTTTAGCGAAAACCGGGTGCAGGGTAATGACCCGCTCGCGGCTAATCTTACTGCGGTACTTGCTTATTATATCAATATCATCCTGGGCTTCGATTATGATTCGTTCTCGTTGAGAGGCGGCGACAATTATTTTCAGAAGGCATGGAACATTGTCAACAACGCACCGGAGGCGAGAGATATTACCGGTTGGAAGTCATTTGAGAGTTTGCGCAACAGGTATTGGTTGGCCGAGAATCTCAACAATAATCGTTTCGCACTCGTGCACGATGCATTGTATGCCTACTATCGTTCCGGAATGGATATGTTTTATGAGAATGAAAGTGATGGGCGGAACGGGATCATCAACAGCCTTAATTTCCTTAATACATTGAATACAGAGAATCCTAATTCGATGATCATGCAGTTTTTCTTCCAGGGAAAAAGCTCTGAGCTGGTAAAGGTCTTCAGTAAAGCACCAGCTGATGTGAAGGTGCGTGCCAGGGACATACTTACCAAACTCGATATCACCAATACTGCAGCCTACAAGGAACTGAAATGAGAATAGTTGCTTCCTGTTTATTATTGGCCTTGCTAATCGCTTCCTGTTCTGATAAAGAGAAGGTGCCAAATGGCGTTATGGCAAGGGCGAAGATGCAGGAGGTGCTGTGGGACATGATCAGTGCCGGTGAGTTTCTCAACGGTTATGTAATGACGAAGGACTCGATTGATAAGCTGGCCGAATCATCCAAAGTATATGCGCAGGTCTTCCAGGTTCACCGTGTCACACGCGAGGAGTTCGACAAGAGCTACCGTTACTACCGTGAGCATCCGAAGGAGATGAGAGTGATACTCGATTCACTCAGTAAGAAGAAATCCACACCGGTGCCGGCGGTTCCTGAGAGACCAGATAGCCTGCAGAAGAGGATTAAGCAGAAATACAGCTAATAATGGTCTACACCATCGTTTTTCTTATCTCAACTTCCCTAATTTTATTTTTCTAAATTCCTGTAATGAATAAAGTCGTTGCAAATGCGGAAGATGCTATCCGCGACATAAAGGACGGTGCTGTGTTGATGCTTGGCGGCTTTGGATTGTGTGGCATCCCGGAGAATTGCATTGCGGCCCTTGTGAAAAGTGGGCTGAAGGATCTTACCTGTATATCCAATAATGCCGGTGTCGATGATTTTGGTATTGGGTTGTTGCTGCAGAAGAAGCAGGTGAGGAAGATGATCTCTTCGTACGTGGGAGAGAATGCGGAGTTTGAGAGACAGTTGTTGAGTGGCGAGCTTGAAGTAGAGTTGATACCGCAAGGCACGCTAGCTACACGGTGCATGGCTGCGGGGTATGGCATGCCGGCGATCTTTACACCTGCGGGTGTGGGAACGGAGGTGGCGGAAGGAAAGGAAACGCGAAATTTCAATGGAAAGGAATACCTGATGGAGCTTGCGTTCGATGCAGACTTTGCGCTTGTAAAGGCATGGAAGGGTGATACGGATGGAAACCTCGTATTCAAGCAAACGGCGAGGAACTTCAATCCAATGATGGCGATGGCGGGGAAGACGACTATTGCAGAGGTGGAGGAGTTGGTGCCGGCGGGTGAACTGGATCCGAATAATATTCATACACCGGGGATATATGTGCATAGGATTTTTGAAGGAAAAGATTATAGTAAGAGGATTGAGCAGCGGACCGTGAGGAAGAGGAGGGAGGCGTGAGGCTGGAGACGGGAGGCGGGCCGCGCCTGCTATTGCGTAGCGAGGGGCAGGAAGAAGGGAGTTGAATTCGATAACAAGCTTAGATTTTATTTTATGGCATTAACGAAGGAACAGATTGCGCAACGAATAGCAAGGGAGTTGAAGGATGGTTACTATGTGAACCTGGGGATCGGCATACCGACGCTGGTGGCCAATTATATTCCTGCTGGGATAAACGTGGTGTTGCAGAGTGAGAATGGATTGTTGGGCATGGGACCATTTCCATTCGAAGGAGAGGAGGACCCTGACCTCATCAATGCGGGCAAGCAGACGATCACGACTGTACCTGGGTCAGCCTTCTTCGACTCGGCGATGAGCTTTGGAATGATCAGGGCGGGTAAGGTGGACCTGACGGTGCTGGGAGCGATGGAAGTGAGCGAGGAGGGTGACATTGCCAACTGGAAGATACCAGGCAAGATGGTGAAGGGAATGGGAGGGGCGATGGACCTGGTGGCGAGCGCGAAGAATATCATAGTGGCGATGATGCATACGAATCCAAAGGGCGAGTCGAAATTGTTGCCGAAATGCATGCTTCCATTGACGGGAGTGGGGTGCGTGAAGAAGATCGTGTCAGATCTCGCGGTGTTGGATGTCACACCGGACGGATTCCGACTTTTGGAAAGGGCGCCTGGTGTCAGTGTCGAGGAGATAAAGGCGAAGACTGCGGGGAGGTTGGTGGTGGAGGGGGAGGTGAGGGAGATGACGTTTTAGTGGGGAGTTGGCGTTAAACGTTTAAGGGTTTAACGTTTAACGTTCTGGCGATTGAAAAGACAGTTCAGGGTTGACTATTCTTATATATGAAACTAGGGATCTGCTAGGAACCTTAGTCGATTAAGTTATTCTTCACAGCAAAGAACACCAGTCCAGCCGTGTTCTTACTTCCAAAACGTTCCATCAGCCTGTCTTTGATAGCCTCGACGGTTCGCGGGCTGATTTCCATTTTCTGTGCAATCTCCTGGGCGGTAAACTCCATACAAATGAAACGCAGTACATCCTTTTCCTTATCGCTGAGGGTGATCTCGCTATTGAGTGAAGGCACTACTTTTTGTCGGGAGTGTGATTTCTTGAGAAGGATGCGATTGACGAAATTGTTGAGGTAATATCCTTTTTCGAAGACTTCCATGATGGCGCGGCGTATTTCCTGGGGCTCGGCGTTCTTGAGGAGGTAGCCGTTGGCGCCGTTTTCCATGAGGTGGTAAACGAATCGCTCGTCCTCGTACATGCTTAATACTAATACCTTGATGTTGGGATATTGCTTGCTCACGATCTTGGTGGCCTCGATGCCATCTTTTCCGGGCATTCTCAGGTCCATCAGGATCACGTCGGGCTCAGACTGGGGGAGGCCGTTGATGAGTTCATCTCCATTCTCGGCTTCCTGTACAAATTTGAGATTGGTGAAAGGGCGCAGGGATAGGATGACTCCTTTGCGGAATATTTTATGATCGTCAGCAATAGCTACTTTAATGATTCCCATAGTTATCAGAAAGGGTAAAAATAACAAATTACCGGTACTGTCTACTGGTAAGGTTCATCTTTTGGTAATTCGATGGTTACTTTATAATAGGTCTGCGAAATATCCTTCTCGAATACGATGTTGCCCTGCACCACGCGCAATCGGCTACTGATGTTCTTCAACCCGAGACCGACATTACTCTTATTGAGTTTGTCGAAGTCGGCCTGTACGATTCCCCTGCCATCATGGTGAATACGCAGGTAAAACTTATCACCGTGAACATTCTGGGTAAGGTGAATGAAGCTCGAGCTACTATGTTTGAGAATATTGTTGACGAGTTCCTGTACGATACGGAACACAACGAGTTCTTTTTCGGGCTTGAGCCTGTCTTTATAGTCGTGGAAACGGCTGCTGGCGTTCATGCTTCCGGAACCGCTGATCTTCTGGAAGAGGTCGTTGATGGCGGACTCGAGTCCGAAATTCTTGAGTGTTGGCGGCATCAGGCTATGACTGATGTTACGCACTAGCTGGATGGTATCGTCGATGATCTGCCTGGCCTGGAAGATGGATTGGAGCTGCGTCGCCTTGTCCTGGTTGACCAGGTTTTCGTTGAGGTAGAGACGGGCGGTGGCGAGCAGGGGTCCGGCATCATCGTGAAGGTCGGCGGCGAGTCTCTGGCGTTCTTCTTCCTGGAGTTTAATGGAGGCGGTAAGGAGGATCTTCTGTTGTTCCTGCTCCATTTTCTGAAGGGTATGTTGGTAGCGAGAGACCTTTCGTTGGTGAAATATGATGAATAGCACCAACCCGATGGTCAGGATGAGCATACCGATGGTGCCTATAAACAGCACGAAGGATACTCCGGGATTGGTGGCTTGCAATAAGAACATAATGGTTAGTGGTTGGCAGTATTAAATCATGTCTAAGTAGGGGACCGAGGATGATTTTTGGTTGGTTTTTTCAATAGGATGTTTAATGTATAAAATAACGGCGACGGCGGATAGAATATTCTTGATGATATCCCCTATATAGGTAAAATACCAATATTTCTTGAAATGGAAAGGGCTGATATTTTCTGCAAGGATATTAAAGAAAAAGGTACTTCCGAGATAAATAAGAATTCCGGTCACAAGCCAAAAACTATAGTCACCAGAGATATCGATTGTTGCATACTTGAAATATTGGTAAAAGAAATAGAAGATAAACATGAAAAGTAAGAGTGATTCAACGCCTATTGGAATAGAATCAACCCTTTTTATCGTTACTGTGGAGAAGAAAACAATCAGGAATATCAGAAAAGCGCCTGAAACCACTGCAATTAGAATTCTGAACCTTGTATTCTTGATGAATGTCCAAAGGATATAGGCAAATGTTAGATACTCTAAAAGAGTGTAAACGAAGTAATACTTTTTACCTAAAGCTGATTTTATGTCGTCGTAGAAAAAATTAAGCGCAAAAAACGTGGCAAAGTAAATAATCAGAATAGTAACAAATACCGTGAGTCTCATCTTTTTGAAGAAAGCCAAAAAGAATATGAGTGGTAGGAGGTAAGAATAGTTAAGGATAGTATCAAGAAAAAGCTTTTCTATAACATTGGAATTTAATCCCAAATATAGAAAAGCTTTCTAGTAATTAAAACAGTAACGAGGAAAAGTAATTATTCACCCCAAACGAAAATCCCACCATCTTCCAAATCTACTTTTCTCTTGATAACAATAACCTTTTTCATAACAGTAACGTTTAGAACTTTGATCAAATCGATTTGTGAGGTAAAAATTGCCCAATCGAGGGGTGAAATCCACGGGTCTATCGCGGGTGAAAACACTTATAAAGCGGTGGAATGCAGGAGTGTAAAGGGTTTCAAGGGATTCTACTTGAATTTATACTCGATGAAATTGCGTAGTTTTTCTGGTAAATTCTAGTATTTTTACGAATATGCCAGTAGGAACTTCCCGGGGAAATTTCCGTATGTTTAAATACATTGTTAACAGCTGTGGAAAATTGATCGGTACTGGAACCGACTAAGAGGGGTATGAGAAAAAGGAAAAGAAGTTGATTGACATTGGATTTCGCAACGGTCTTCAAGGGATTTGGAAATCAGATTTTGGACGGTTTTCCCCTCGCCGAGGCGAGAGATTCAGGATATTGGATGTTTGAGGGGCTAATCCTCGTCAATCAACTTGTACCAAAAGTATATCCACATACCCCTGTGGACAAGAGCAGTACTGCGCTGTTTTTAACACATGGTTTTTACTGACTGCGTAGTAAGATTTCAGAATCACTATTGAAAACGGGTTACGTTTGATCGTAGAAGTTCCTGGGTCTACCGTGATTAATAATCTGGATTTGAACGAGCCAGCTATAAATAGATGTTAAAAAAAACTACATTTGGAATCGGAAAATCACGAGCCCGGTAAACTGTAAATAAATTTCATGACCACTACCCAACTGATCAAAGTAGCGATTGCTGACGACCATAAAATCTTCAGGGATGGCATCCGCATGGCCCTGAAGGACAAGGAGTATTTGAAAATCCTCTGGGAGGCGGAGGATGGGAAGGACCTGATGCACAAGTTGAAGCTTAAGCTGCCAGACGTGATTTTAATGGATATCCGGATGCCCGAGGTGGACGGAATTAACGCCATTAGCCTGATCCGCAAGGAGTATGAGGAACTTAAGATCATAGTACTGACAATGTATGACGACCAGGAGATGATCACCAAGATGATGGAAATGGGTGCAAATGCGTATTTGACCAAGACTACTGACCCCGAAGAGATCTACCAGGCCATCCTCACATGCATGAACGATGATTTCTATTTCAACGAATTGGTAAATAAAGCGGTCCTCCTTAAACTACAGCATAAGAAGACAGTTCGCCAGTTTTATCCAAATCCCGTAAAGCTCTCCGAAAAGGAATTGCGAATCCTAAAACTCATTGCAGAAGACAAAACAACTGAGGAAATTTCCAAGGAAGTTTTCTTAAGCCCTCGTACAATCGAGACCATTCGGCAAAATATGAAGCAGAAAGTCGGCGCTAAGACGATTGCCGGGCTGGTCATGTATGCAATGCGTAATAAGTTACTCGAGTAATCTTATCTCCTAAGCTTACCTGTTTACTTCAGGGACATCATTATTTATGAGCAATATCAATGATAGTTACTTCGATGGTTATTATAAGGAAATATGGAAAGCCATCATTCCTGAAGAACTGACACCTAAGGAGACAGACTTTATGCTCCAGTATTTCAACTTGAAGCCGGGGGATAATGTGTTGGACATCATGTGTGGTTACGGCAGACACTCAATTAAGTTAGCAGAGAAGGGATTAAATGTGACAGCGGTCGATAATTTGGCTGAATATATAACCGAAATTCAAGAGGTAGCGGAATCCAGAAAACTTCCGCTAACCGCTATCCAAGCCAATATCTTGGATTTTCCCCTGAAGGACAAGTACGATTTGGTGATCTGTATGGGAAATAGCCTGAATTTTTTTGATCCCAAAGACACATTGAGTTTGTTAGCTAGGATAGCCGGGAGTTTGAAACAAGGTGGTCATTTGCTAGTTAACACATGGTCACTGACGGAAATAGCTGCAAAATCTTTCATAGCTAAAACGTGGAGCGACGTGGGAGATATTAAATTTATAAGTGAGAGTAAATACCTTTTTTTCCCTACTCGAATAGAAACGGACTCTATCATGCTTTCTTTAGATGGAAGTATGGAAAAGAAAAAGGCTATTGATTATATATTCTCGATTGCTGAAATGGATACCATGCTCAGCGAAGCGGGTTTGATATTAAAGGAAGTGTATAGTATTCCAGGCAGGAAAAAATTTGCTTTAGGTGAACCGAGGGCATACCTCGTCGCCGAAAAGGTTTAGCAAAAAACAACTGCCTATTAAAAATCTTTCTGTAACTGCTTGTTACAATTGTCGGAAATTGGCGTTATTATCTTCTTCAATTATTAGCTATGTCGATAGATTGTTTTTGACGTTCGTAAAGGAGGTAAGCTGCTTCAAGAAGTTTCTCAAGGTGTTCGTAGAACAGCACGAGGTCAAATCGATCATTTGGAGTTTGTTCGTGCCAGGTGTCGGAAGTTAATGTCTTAAGCATCTTCCATAACAGATCTCGTAATTCTGACAAATGCGCATACTCAAAAAGAGATGTGTAGACCAAGAGAGGAGATTCGATCTCTTGAGAAGTAAGATTTCGTGGGAGGTTTTCTTTTGAAGAGAGTTCTTCTATATCCATGGATTAACTTTTGACCAAAATTAGTCACGATTGATTTTTTCCTAGTGAGTAAAAAACGATTTAAATCCGTTTTTTACTGTTGACCCATTCAAAAGTATGGGTGATGGATTGGTAAATTCTTGGGAAAACCAGACTCATATAAAGCAGTTTGCGTCTGCTCTAAAATACATTTTTGCTTGACCGCAAAAGCATTTTTAGGACTATAATAGAAATTGTATCTTAGGTGAGAGTGATCTAAAGCGCACTAACTATGGTAACTGAACAAGATTATCTTGCCGCCAAAAAGGTAGTAGAAGAATGGTTAAAGGCACAGCCACAGGACAGCAAATACCCATATAAGCCTAAAGTAATGTCTACGCAGGACTACGCCCGCCAGCGAGCATTAAATGAGGTATTCCGTCATTTAATAGAAAACGACATAATTTCCCTGGATGAATTTTCTGAAATAATAAACCGGTTCGATTTATTAATGTATGAGGCTCGAAACGGGAGAAACGAAACCGTCAACTTCATTCGCTGGGAAGTAGCATATAATGTGTTTTCACTCGAAAAGGTAAAAAGCGATTCTAAAGTTGTTTATCAACTTAGCGAAAGACTAAAAGATAATGATGTTGATGGAAATTTCATTGATACCAGTAAAATGAATTTTCGAAAAAAAAGTTGACTGTTCATTCAAGGCTATTTGTTGGAGGCACCCCATCTTGCAGCAACAGCCTTTTTAGCTATCTCCTTACGTCTTTTAGCTGATAAGGGAGCAGCACGAGCGGGGCCACCAGCTTTACCACTTTTGCGTCCTAATTCGACGGCAGCAGCATTTTTACCATCTATTGTAGTTTCTTCTTTTTCACCTGTAGCCAGATCCACCTCTGATTTAGCTTTCTTATTGGTGTCTTTGGAAAGTTTCTTTTTCTGGGCCATAATTCCAAAGACACATTAATTTTATGCTTATTCGCTCAAGCAAGTTCTATGTACAGTTTAATGGTGAAATTTTTTAAGACAGAGAGTTATTTAAGGCAGTTTCAATCTGGATTACTATACAGTCAAACGTTTGAATATTTTAGAAAATTGGAGTCTGATGACGCGAGGCGATGTGATCCATTCGAAGGTCTAGTCCAGCAAACAAAGATTCCTTCCGGCAAGATTCAGTTGAGGCCATCGATCCCAATAGGTGAGCCATGGAAAGAGTTGTCAATTTTGAACGGAATATTCTCACAATTTCATAAAGGAAATATCTTTTGTCTTTCCCGATTTTTGCTTAATCCTCCTAAAGACATACAGGAACTCTATATAGACAGTAAATTCGATGAGTTCGGAGACTATTACGCTATAATAACCAACCAAGTAGAGTATGAAGAAAGAATAAGGAAAACTGCAAAAAAGAAAAAGATTAAGGTTTCAGGTAGGATGATTGATTACATTGATTTAAGTAATTTCTCAGATAAGCGCTCAGCTTTTATGAAAGATGCCGTGTTTGGCTGGCAGTCGGAATTCCGACTACATTTTGAAACTGATTTAAACAAAGCACTAAAATTCCGTGTAGGAGATATTAGCGACATAACTATGGTTGGTAAGTTATCAGAAGGTCGTACATTCCAATATAAGGCTCCATTCTAAATAATATTTCAAACTAGGACACTACCGAAAATTCTAATGGAATAAAAAGATTAAATTGCTGGGAAGCCTCAAACTGTGAGATGATTTATTTTCCCACCACCTTCATCTCCGTCCTCCTATTCTTCGCCCTTCCTTCCTCCGTATCATTACCCGCTGCTGGTTTTGTTTCACCAAATCCCTTCGCGACCAGTCTCGCCGACTGAATGCCCTTCGAAACGAGATAGCTGATCACTGCCTTCGCCCTGTTCATTGAGAGTGTAATGTTATCGGAGGGCTTACCCGCATTATCCGTATGCCCACTGATCTCTATGCGAAGCGTGGGATTATCTTTCAGCAACTGAATGACCTTCTCCAGCTCCACTTGCGAGGCCGGCTGTAGTTCAAATCTATTGACATCGAAAAATACATTGTGCAACACGATCGCCGCGTTTACTTCGAGTGGCTGCAGCGGAATGTCTTTCTGGTAAGACGAATCCGGAGAATTTTTTAACAACGAGAAATTATCGGAATAAAAAAGATAGCCCTTGCGATTGACATTGAAAGCATAGTCCTTGCCTACCGGCAACGTCACCAGGTATTTTCCTTCCTCGTCCGTCTGGATCTTCGATACCGTTAATTTGGTCGTGAGATCAATCAGTTCTACGGTGGAGGGCAAGCCTTTCGTCGTTTTCTTATCGAATACCTGTCCTCGTACCCACAGCGTCTTATAGGGACGCACATCCTCTCTCAATTCGAAACTATAAATATCCATTCCTCCACGGCTATCACTCTTGTCGCTCGAGTAGTAAGCAGTCTTACCATCAGCCGCGATGAAAAGACTACCCTCAGAATTGATAGTGTTGATCGGGTATCCCAGGTTCACCGGCACGCTCCAATCTCCACCCGGTCCCCGCCTGGCATAGAACGCATCCGTTTCGCCATACCCTTGCCAGAAGTTAGATGTGAAGTACAACGTCTGGTTATCCGCATGCAGGAATGGCGACTGCTCGTCGCCCGCGCTATTGATGACAGGCCCAAGATTTTGTGGTTCGCCCCATTTTCCATTGGCCTGCATTTGTGATACGTATATATCGCTACCTCCCAATCCACCGTTCCTGCGGCTCGCGAAGTACAAGCTCTGCTTGTCAGGAGAAAGACAGGGCTGCGATTCCCATTGATCGGAATTGATCCTCCCACCGAGATTCACTGCCGGGCTCCATCCATTACCAGTGTGGTATGAGATATAGATGTCGCAACTTCCGAAACCATCGGCCCGGTTGCAACCCGTGAAGACGAGTATCTGCCCATCCTGCGAAATATTCTGACCGCCTTCATTCTGCTCAGTATTGACTTCGCCTTCGATGGGTTTAGACTTATCCCATTCGTTCATCAGTTTTCGGCTGAAGAAAAAATCCTCGTTGACCCTTCCCAGCCTACGAGTAAAAATAAGTTCACTACCATCGATCGTCAATGAAGGAAGGTATTCCGACTCCGCGGAATTGACATTCGCACCCATGTTAACCGGGCTAAAGACATAGTCCTTGTTCGTATTCTTCTTTGCATACGCGATGGCGAACTCGTAAGTTCCTTTCCGATACATGCACGCCTTTAACGAGTTCTCATTCTTAGGCGGCTTCTTTTCCAACAATTCATTAATGGCACTGAGTGCGCGCTCAAATTCACCAAGTCCGGCTAACTGGATCGAGTAAGGAAGTTTGTAATCGATGGTATAGTTAGGATCTTTTTGAAAAGCGATTTCATACTGCTCGACGCTTCGTTTGTAGTTCTTCAATTGTCCATACACGCCGGCAAGTGAGAGGTAGGCATCCACGTAATTCTTATCTATTTCTATGCACTGTTGCAACAAGCCTGCGGCAAGTGTGAGATTACCATCCTGCGCACGCTCTATAGCCTGGTTATACAGTTGCACTGCCTTCTTGTTTACTTTACTGGCATCGTAAGGTTGCGCGTTCGCCAACTGAAGGAAAAATGAGGAGAATAGTAGGAGTATGAAGTATTTCATATGGATGGGCAAAGGTACGGTTTAGTCAGGTAGGTTTTAGGAGGCCAAATCGATTGATGTCTAAGGTTTAACGCTTTCGAGCAGCGAAATATTGGACATCAGCATTGAATGAGAGTGATTTCGCTGAGAAAACCAGTGGTCCGGCCTTCGTCAATACTTTAACAGGTTACCGACTTTAACGGATATCGAGGGGAGGTGTTTTAGTTTCTTGGCTGCTTAGACGATCAGGTTGTTCTACCGAGCAACCAATCAACCATTCAACCATTCAACCATTCAACTTTGCCTAAGGCACATTGATATACTTATGTATTTGCAAGCTTAATTCCCACTTCGGATTCGCCTTTATGTAATCAATGATCAGTGGTGTGATCTGCGCGGCCTTTCCCCATTCGGGTTGCAGGTATAATTTACATGAAGCGGGCACCTGGCTCGCAAACTGTTCAGCCCAATCTAAATCTGATTTATTAAATACGACAACCTTCAGCTCATTTACGTGTGGCAGGATCGCAGGTAGCGGAGCCTTGAATTTTTTTGGTGAAAGACAAACCCAATCCCAGCTTCCACTCATAGGATAAGCTCCGGAAGTTTCGATGTGTGTCCGCAAACCTTGCTGGTGCAGTGTCTGTGTAAGTACATCCAGATTATGCATCAACGGCTCGCCACCGGTGATGACCACTATTTCGGTAGGAGTCTGTTTTACTTCGTTGACGATATTTTCAAGGGAAATGAATGAGTGTTTCCCCGCATCCCAACTTTCTTTGACATCGCACCACACGCAGCCGACGTCACAACCACCGAGCCTGATGAAATAGGCTGCCTTTCCCTGGTGATATCCTTCTCCCTGCAACGTATAGAAATGTTCCATCACGGGAAGAAGCAGTATATCAGTCTGCACATTAGTCATGACGCTCGAATCAGGTTTATAAATATTAATCAATTTTTCTGTATGCAGGAGTTAAAAGTATTTTTTAGCAAAGCGGCGATTGTCATTGGCCCAACGCCACCAGGAACGGGGGTGATCCAGGAGCAATTTGGCGAAACGGCATCAAAATCTACGTCGCCACGTAAACGAAAACCTGATTTCTTCGATGGGTCCGCCACTCTTGTAATTCCTACATCAATCACAACGGCTCCTGGCTTTATCATGTCAACCTTTACGAACTCCGGGATTCCGATGGCAGCCACGATGATGTCACCTTGTTGGCAAATGGAAGACAAGTCCTTTGTATGTGAATGGCAGATCGTCACTGTACAGTTGCCCGGATTTCCACTACCGCTTAATAAAATGCTGATGGGTCGACCTACAATATTGCTGCGGCCCAGGACAACAGCATGCTTTCCTTTCGTTTCTATTTTGTAATGCTCAAGCAACAGCATAATTCCGTAAGGCGTTGCGGGCAGGAATGTCGGGATGCCCTCCACCATCTTTCCCACACTCACCGGGTGAAAGCCATCGACGTCTTTGCCGGGGTCGATCGCGTTGATGACCTTTTTATCGCTGATGTGTTTAGGCAATGGGAGCTGAACCAATATGCCGTCGACATCGGGATCCTGGTTTAGAGATTCGATTTTTTCAAGCAATTTATACTCCGAGAAATCTTCCTCCATGCGAATGAGTGTCGACTTAAAACCCGTTTCTTCACATGCTTTCACCTTTGCTGCCACGTATGTCTCGCTAGCCCCGTTATTGCCAACCAGTATCGCCGCCAGATGTGGGGCCTTCTTGCCTTCTATCACCCGTTGTGTCGCCGAAATCTTCAATCCATCCTTTATCGCCTGTGCCGCCAGTTTGCCATCTAAAATTTGCATGGCGCAAACCTACACAAAGTTTTTTATCCCCCTGGCAACACGAAAAACCCATGATTTCAGCCGTCCTTATCACAAGGTTTCGGCAACACGTAGAATTATTTTTGAAGTGTGAAAAAGCAAAAGTGAAGCAGAGGTATTATTACATCATCCCATGGTTAGTGTTGTCATTCATCCGTATACACGGGCAGGCATTCACCCGCATCGTCAATCCCTCAAGCGGGTTTGGTGCATACAGTAGGGTCAGTGGCGATGTGATGTCGCTAACCTCTAACCAGGCCCGCCTTTCAGGCATTAAGGAACCCGCTTTGGGTATCTATGGTGAACGGAGATTTTTTCAAAGTGATCTTTCTCATTATTTGGTCATGGCTGCCTGGATCACAGCAGTGGGTAATTTCTCTCTTGGCCTGTCGACTGCTGGAACAGGAGCATACAGGGAGACAAAGTTTTCGGTTGGCGCTGCAAGGAGGCTCGGCGCAAGACTGGATGTCGGAATAGGGTTTCGTTATAACACCCTTGGGATAGCCAGTTACGGCAGCGCTTCTGCAATAACGGCTACTGTGGCTTGTATCCTCTACCTGTCCGAGACGTTGCAGGTAGGCTTCCAGGTAGTCAACGCCGGGGGCGGGAGATACGGTAGTCTTGAACGACTGGGTTCAATTTACAGTGGGGGTTTCGGATATGATGTTTCAGAAAAATTCTATTTCGGAGGCGAAGTGATAAAGGAAGAAGGAAAAAATGTCTGTCTACAAGCGGGCTGTCATTACCAGGTTATCTCAAGATTATTCGTGAGAGCCGGTATTGCCACTGGCAGTTCCTCCGTATGGATGGGGGTAGGCATACACGTACTGACAGGCCGAGTCGATGTTACAGCCGCCTGGCATCCTTTACTCGGGGTTACTCCCGGTCTTGGATTCAATTTTCGAATGGTGAAACGGAAAACAGAATAAAGTGATTCGGAATGTGTGTTTAGTTATTATCGTATCCTGCGTCATGATGAACGTTATGGCACAGGAGCTTCCCCAGTCAACAGAGGAACAGCTGGAAAGAATTACAAACGCGGCCCAGGCCGAACCGGAAAACGAGGACCTGGTACAACAGTTTGAACAAGCCCGGCGAAACCGGGTGAATCTTAACCATTCTACTATTTCCCTATTAAGAGAACTCAATCTCATCACCGACCTACAGATTGAAAGCCTGTTCACCTATCGGCGACTACTGGGAGACCTGGTACATATATATGAACTGCAGGCTGTTCCTTACTGGGATGTCACCACCATCAGGCATTTGTTACCATATGTGTATGTAGGCTCATCCGCATCAATCGCGGATGACTTGCGAGAAAGGCTGCGAGATGGGACCCACAACCTGCTTCTGCGATTGGGCAGGACATTGCAGAACTCCAAGGGATTCGACAAAAGAATGCAGGAAAATCATTACGCAGGTAGCCCGTTGAAGTTGCTCCTGCGTTATCGTTATTCATATAAGAACCTATTACAATTTGGAATGCTGGGAGAGAAGGATGCAGGCGAACAGTGGGCAGGACTTGGAATGGATTTTTATTCTTTCCATTTTTTTGCAAGACAGGTTGGCAAACTTAGCATCTTAGCTCTTGGCGACTTCACAATAAATATGGGTCAAGGGCTTATTCAGTGGCAAGGCCATAGTATTGGAAAAGGATCGGATGCCCTCTCGATTAAACAGCAATCACCAATAATTCGTCCATACAACGCAGCAGGTGAACACAACTTTCACAGGGGAGTTGCTGTCACCTTCAAACACAAAAATATCGACGTCACTCTCTTTGGCTCTCTTCGGAAACTGAGTGTAAACACAACTTTAGATACCCAATTAGTCGAAAGCGTGACTTCCATCAACGCCTCGGGGTATCATCGCACTTCTTCAGAGTTAGCAGGCAAGAATAAACTTGGGCAAACGGCTCTCGGTTGGAGCATGCAATATTCCACCAACCATAAGCGACACCGTTTTAAAATAGGTATCAATTCTATCTTCTATCGTTTTTCGATGCCGTTAAGTAAAAAGGAGGAGCCTTACCAGGTTTTTGCAATACTCGGCCAACGTTGGTACAACTTGAGCCTCGATCATAGTTATACCTATAAGAACATTCATTTATTCGGCGAGACTGCAATTGATATGACTCAGTCATTGGCTTTTTTGCATGGATTGATGGTGAGTGTAGATCCTCGGGTGGATGTATCGATCCTTTATCGCAAAATGGCCCCCCGCTACCAGGCCATGAACACTGCCTCATTTGGCGAAAACTCCTCAGCCACCAATGAGCAGGGCCTGTATCTTGGAATGACTTTCCGACCAGTTTCTTCGTGGCGGATAGATGTATCCTCCGACACTTATCGATTTCCCTGGCTGAAATATCGGGTCGATGCCCCCTCTGGTGGATATGGATATCTAATTCAACTGAGTCATAAGCCCAACAAACAGGTTGAACTCTTTTTGCGATTCCACCGCGGGGGAAAGCAGGGCAATGGGTTGGATACTGGTGTGACACGACCAGTTGTCGATCTTCCTTCGAAAAATCTTCGGCTGCAGGTAAATCTAAAGGTTGGAAGCGCCCTTACACTCCGACAAAGGATAGAAAGCTGTTGGTTCGGACCAAACAATGGCGCTGATAACCGATCACCCGGTGAAGAAGGGTTCCTATATTTCTTTGACGTCATTTTTACGCCCCCGCCGAAATCGTATACAGCGGGGTGTCGGCTACAATATTTTGAAACGGATGGTTATAACTCACGACTTTACGCCTACGAGAATGATGTATTGTATGCCTCATCGATCCCGGCCTTTTTCGACAAAGGCCTTCGTTTTTATGTAAATGCGAGTCTAAAACTCAACCGGCGAATGTCAACCTGGGTCAAATTCGGCGCCACCATATATAAAGAGAAGTCATTTATAGGATCCGGGTTGGATGAGATCACCGGAAGTACGCGCAGCGAGTTTCGATTTCAATTCAGATACCTCATTGGTAAGGGCCAATAAAAATTAAATTACCCGGAAGCAGCAATTCCATACCATCCCCTGTCTCTTTTAGTAACCTCCCATTTCAAAATGGGGAAACTAACTACTTACCCCCGGGTTCGCAACCAAATCTAACTGCTTATTTACCTTTTTCCGCCAAGACTAACTGCTTATTGAGAACTTTCATTTAGTTCGAGTTGACCGAGGATTTTTTAGGTGATCCTTAAATTACATTCACATGAGAAAACATGCCTACACAAGGGCCGTGTCATTGCATTATGCTGCAGTGATGACGACCTATTCATCATCCCGTTTCGGGAATCAGATCCATTTGACACTAGTTGATACTAGCGGCCAACCCGTATCCTTATACGGAGGAGGGAATTATCATTCAACTCTCGATTTTTTATTCGGTTCGTTCCATTCGAATGATCCCGGTTTTCTCCAGGGTATAAAAAGAGGTGTTTCAGGGCTCATAAAAAATCTAACAGGTGTTCATTTGTTAAAAAAATCTTTATCTTTCCCGCAGCAAAATTAACGGTTGGGGTGTCTCATTTCATTCCTCAGCTTCAGGTAAAGGACGATTCTCTCTGAAAATCAATGAGTTTAATTTTTAAAACTATCTTTAACATGAGAAAAACTGCATCATTGCTAATGATGTTAATGTTGTTTTGCACATTAGCATTTAGCCAGGCGACCCGCACAGTTACCGGTCAGGTACGGGACGACAAAGGCGAACCGATTGCTTTCGCAACTATCCTTGAGACCGGAACTCAGAACGCTACAAAGGCCGATGTAAACGGCAACTTCACAATCAAAGTCAAAGAGGGTTCACAACTAACGATTTCATCTACAGGCTTCGATCCAGTGACCGTAGCTCCAGGTGCAGGCGTTGTGAGTATTTCTCTAAAGACTCGTGCGCAGGAAATGCAGGAAGTCGTGGTTACCACCGCAATGGGTATCCAGCGTCAGGCAAAAGAGATCGGTTATTCCACTGCAAAAGTGAAAGCAACCGAATTGACTCAAGCAAAAGTTGTTAACCTGCAAAATGGTCTTACTGGAAAGGTTTCCGGTCTGAACGTTTCTACTACTAATAATGGTGTGTTTGCCGATACCCGTATCACACTACGCGGTATTCGTTCTCTTACAGGTAATAACCAGCCGATGCTGGTGTTGGATGGTGTTCCTTTGGCTCTTGGGTTCCTTAACTCAATCAACCCAAATGACATCGCAGACGTAACAATCCTGAAATCTTCCTCTGCTACTGCTATTTATGGTCCAGACGGTGTGAACGGTGCTATCGTCGTCACTACCAAGAGAGGAAACAAATCAAGGCCTTCTGTAAGCTTTAGCCATACTACACAGTTTGAGAAGATCTCTTATCTCCCAAAATTCCAGACAACTTATGGTGGTGGATATTCCCAGGATGTTGATGGCAACGGTATATTCGAGCCAATCGAGCAGCAAAGCTGGGGTGATCCTTTCGATGGTTCAATCAGGCAGTTTGGTCAAACTGGCCCTAATGGCGAAAAACTTGAAATGCCTTATTCATATAATAAGGACGGAAGAAGGAATTTCTTCAATACTGGTATCACTAACCAAACAGATATCTCTTATTCTGCTGGTGATTTCTACATCAGCGCACAGAATGTCTCTATAAAAGGCACAATGCCTGGTGATGTGAACGACCGCCGCTCTGTCAACCTTAGGGCTGACAAGGAGTACGGAAAATTCAGGGCTGGATTTACTCTTCGTTATACCCAGTCTCAATATGATGTTACAAACAACAACCAGATTGTATATTATGATGTAACAGGCTCTCCAGGTAATTATGACATAAGCAGGTTCAAGGACTGGAGAAATGATTACTTCTCTAGCCCTGATGGTTATTATACTCCCTACCTCGATAACAATGGTAAGACACCTTACTTCGCTAAGGATAATTACAGGGAAGCAGGCCGCGGCGATGAACTCTTCGGAAACGGTGAGTTGAATTTCAAAGCGACATCATGGTTGAATTTTACCTACAGAGTAGGACTTACTTTCGACAACGCAGAAGCACGTGCTACACGTGGTGCCTTCAACTATTCTGCATTTCACGGAACACTTCGTGATCATGGTACACTGAATATTACTTCTGCCGTTACGAATTCAAATGCTGTAAACAGGCGTGTGACTTCAGAAATCTTTGCCAGCGCTAACAAACGCTTTGGTCAGTTTGGTCTGAACGTTTTGGTAGGACAGTCTTACCGCGAGTCAACCTTCAAGTTCCTGAGCGTAGGTAGCAACAATCTTGGTAATGCTACTTTGTTGTCAGTTCAGTTGCGTAAAGGTGAGCCTGCTGTTAATGTAGACAACTCCAAGACAAGACTTGAAAGATACTTCGGTCGTGTTGGTGTAGACTTCAACAACTGGGCATTCCTTGAGGCTACTGCGAGCTATGACTTTGACAGCCGTCTTGTTAAACCTGGAACTGAATACAGCAAGTCTGATATCGGTTTCTTCTACCCAGGCGTGAGTGCATCAGTATTGCTTCATGAAATTATCCCAGGTTTGAAATCTAGCAGCGTCTTGAATTACCTCAAACTGCGTGGAGCCGTTTCAAAGACTGGTAACGTAAACCTAGGTGCATATGCATATGAGAACACGTTTGCTCTTTCAACTTTCTTCCCTTATGGCGATATCTTAGGTTTCCAGGCTACAGCTAATACGGTTGCTGCAAGCTACAAACCTGAGTTCGTATTGAACAAGGAAGTTGGTGTTGAACTTACATTCCTGAAAAACAGGATCAATTTCGAGGCTACTTATTACCACCAGGATAACACAGACCAGATCATCGATGTACAGCTTTCTAACACTACTGGTTATACTACCGCTACTCAGAATGCTGCCTCCTTCATCAACAAAGGACTCGAACTCGATCTGCGCCTGACTCCATTGGTGAAGATTAACGATGTAAACATCGATTTCAAGATTAACTATACAAAACAAAAGAACGAAGTAACAGAGCTCGTTGATGGTGTGAGTGAACTCGGTATCGGTAACTATAACTATGTTATCGTTGGCCAGTCTGCCTACAAATTCAAGTTGATCGATTATTTGAGAGATGATGAAGGTCGCGTTATCGTAGACAGGAATTCTGGTATGCCTAGCCAGAATCCTAACCTGACTATGTTCGGCAACACTACTCCAACAGATCTTTTAGGCATGAGCCTGAATGTAACCTGGAAGGGTTTGAGCTTTAGCGCAGTTGCTGACTACCGTTCAGGAAACCAAATCGTAGCAGATCAGCTCGGAGGATTTCTTGATGATAACGGTATCTCTGAGCGTAGCGCACAGAATGGCCGTCGTGCATTCATCTTCCCTAATTCATCTTATGATGATGGTACAGGTAAATATGTTCCAAACACAGATGTTTTCACAACTAACTACGGTCGTCTTTTCTGGAACAGCGATTTGAACACGAGCGTAATCACTAACTACCTGGCCGATGGTTCCTTCTGGAAATTAAGAGAAGTAGCGATCAGCTATGAAATTCCTACAAGTGTCTTCGGAAACAAACTCGGCAACGTGATCAAAGGCGTTACAGTAGGTGTTAACGGAAGAAACCTGCTTATGTGGGTTCCTAAGTCAAATGTCTGGACCGATCCAGAATTCCAGGGTGGAAATGGCAATGCTGCTTATACCGGTAACGCTTCCGGAAGAAGTACTGCATTCAACTTCCCTCCAACTAGAATATTCGGTGCTAATATTTCCTTGAGGTTTTAACTATCAAAAAAAAGTAACATGAAATTGAAAAACATAATCTATACGACAGCAATCGCAGCCCTCCTGATGTCTGCGATAGGCGGGTGTAGTAAGAAAAAATTTGATATTAATGCAAATCCTGATGATGTAACGGATGTATCCGTTACTCCATCTGTATTGCTGCCCGGAGCGCTACAGGCTACTTCTTCAACCATCGCTTCGGAATATTGGTTCCTTGAATGGTGGATGGGTCATGGTGCGAGATCAGGTTCTTACCAGTCACTCAACGAAGAAGAGACATATAAATTCACGAACGATTTTCACGTAGGTATATGGAATCAACTTTATTCCAACGCAAACAACTATAACCTGATGGTCAATAAGGCCGTCGAGACAGGTCAGGGTACATATGAGGCTATCGGTAGGATCATGAAGTCACACAATTTCCAGATCCTTACGGATATCTATGGAAACATTCCTTATAGTGAAGCTTTCCAGGGTACTGCTGTTCCTACTCCTAAGTATGATAAGGGGTTGGATATATACAAAGGAATCTTCGCAGACCTTGATAAGGCGATTGTCCTATTGAATGATGCTGACGCTACAGACCCTGCTAAGAATCCAGACATCGCATCGGCTGATATCGTGTACGCCGGCAACACTACAAGCTGGAAAAGGTTTGCAAACACTCTCCGGTTGAGAATGCTTATCCATTTGTATAATGGCATAGCTACTCAGCAGATCGCCCCAGGAATTGATATTCCTGCTCAAATGGCAAAGGTGACTTCTGATGGATTTATCGGTGCTGGCCAATCGGCTCACCTGAATCCTGGATTCAGCGGATCAAAACCTAACCCTTACTATCGTTTTTATCATACTAACGAAGCGGGTTCAGGCAGCCAGCGTGATCACCTTCGTGCTAGCAAATATGCGATCGACTATTATAACTATGATGGCGATCCCCGCGTTAGCCGCTTCTATGTAGCTCCTGCCGGTGGTCATAAAGGAATTCCTTTTGGTACACCCTCTGGTGGTACTGCACCGCTAGGCGACCAACTTTCTACAATAAGGGGACCCGGTTTGATTCCAAATGGTGCCGCGTCTCGCGCATGGATTTTCACAAGCGTTGAAAGTCTTTTCTTACAGGCTGAAGCAAGACAAAGAGGACTTATCATAACAGGTCCAACAGCTTTTGCGCTGTTGACTTCTGCAATCCGTGAATCCTTCGTTTGGTTGGGACTTACTTCCGCACAGGCTGATGCATACATTCTTGGAAATGCAACTTACCCTGATGTGGATTATAATGCAGCTCCTTTAGGACCAGGATTACCTGGCGGTGGTCTTTATACCATTCTCCAGCAAAAATGGTTTGCGCTTAACATGATCGCTCCTTATGAACTCTGGACAGACTGGAGAAGGACTGATATCGTTTATGGCATCGGTGGCGGTTTCGATCCCGGTCCAACAATTTCTGTGGATCCAAATCATGCTCCAGCAATTCCTATCCGGTTATTCTATCCTCAGAACGAATACAACTACAATGCAGCGAATGTTTCCGCAGAGGGAACCGTCAATGTATTCACCAGCAAACTGTTCTGGGATTTAAACTAAACTTAAAAAATTCATCAACATGAGAAAGATATTATTATCGATGACACTTGGAGGACTGTTACTCACGGTCGGTACAGGTTGTCTAAAAGACAAGGACTTTGAGGATCAGAAATATGGTATCCAGATCGGAGACGTTAAGGCAGTTTCTTTTCCCCAGGCTCCCGCCAGCCCTATCGTATCAGGAATTGTTTCGCAGACAGCTACCCAGACGATCGACGGACCAAACATCGTACTTGAACAAGGCGGTCGTGCTACGAGCGATGTAAAAGTGACCATAGCTATCAATAATGCACTGGTCACTGGCGAGGGTCTCGAGATCCTGCCCGTTGGTTCCTATACCCTGAATACGCTCGAAGTAACTATTCCCGCTGGTTCTACATTGGACGAAACGCTGAAGATAACGTTCCCCAATGCCTCATTACTTGATGCTAACAAGAGCTATGGTATTGGTTTAACAATCACTGCTGTTACCCCAGGCTACACGATTGCCTCCAATCAAAAGAACATTGTGATAGCGATCAACATTCTCAACCAATGGGCGGGCGATTATGATGTGACTGGTTATTTCTTCCATCCGACTGCGCCGAGAGCGATTGATGATGTAAAGACCTTGGTAACCGTTTCTCCAATCACGTCGAGAGCCCCGCACAGTGATCTTTACACGAGTAACTATTATTTTGATTTTGATGTGAGCCCAACAAATACACTTGTAAACTACGTACCGCGGGGCGCAACGCCTACAGGTGGCCAATCCGGATTCATGACGACGGATGTTCCTTTCGCCGGAACGTTCGCTCCATTGGCGCCAGGTACACCGCCTTGGGTACATTCTACTTACAACAATACCTATAACCCTGCCACCAAGACGTTTTGGATGCATTATGGTTACGGCGTTGGAGCCGCCAACCAAAGTGGATGGACCAGGCAACTTTATGAAAAATGGGTTAGGCAATAAGTTATCACCTATAATTTTCATAAGGCTGTCCTCACTGGACAGCCTTTTTTTTGTATAATGCATTATGTACGGCCGACTCTCATTTCTTGTCTTCATCCTGGCTTTGGCCATTGGCTGCAGCCAGCAAAGCCAAACCAATTTGGTAAGACTTCATTATCGCCCTGCCACCGAAGAAAAAGTCTTGCTGGAAAGGGTCGGTTCTGGTGAAGAGAAGACCATCGTGGTAGATTCTGTGGAAACCGGCCCATCGCGGGAGTTGATAGTATTTCAATTGACAGAGGGTGAGGAAGCAATCTACCGCATCCGTATCAGGAATTACCCTTCACGGATCTACTTCATCAATAACCAGCGTGAGATAGACATATTTGCTGACCAGGACCTCCGCAGCTACCATTTTACGCCAGGTTCAAAGAATGAAGAACTGAAAACCTTCATGGCCGAACAACTCGCGATTGCGATGCAGGTAAATCAACTCGCTGCAAAGTCGGACAGTTTACTCGCCGGCACACACGAACAATCCATGCTTAGTCAGAATGCTTCTCAGCTGGACAGCCTCAGGACAATTTTAAGAAACAGGGATATCGCATATACCGATACCACCAGCAGCCCCGGAGCCTTCTTGTTTGTTTACAATCGAGTCGACTTCGGTCGTGATTACGACGGCCTCAAAACATACATTCAGCGGGCAGCAGAGCGTTTTCCCGGGCATTCTGGCATTCGACGCCTGACCGATGAAACACTTCGCTATATCAATATATTCGAGGAAGAATACGAGATAGGTGAGAGATTGCCTTCACTCTCGTTGCCTGACAAAACCGGCTCCATGGTTCCAGTCGCCGATTCACAAGGGCGGTATTTGCTGATCGACTTCTGGTCCACCTGGTGCCCGCGATGTACAGAATATGCGCCTGGAAAGGCACGGCTTTCGAAGGAAATTCCCGCATCGAAACTTAAACTAATAAGCATCGCTATTGATGCGGAAAAGGAAACCTGGCAGCGAATCGTAACAACGAATAATCTGCCCGGAGTACATTTGATCGATGAGAAAATGTGGCGTGGTACGGCTGTTCAAGCCTTCAAAATCGATAGTATTCCTTTTAATTTTTTAATTTCACCGGATAGAATAGTATTGGCCAAGGCAATCCGCAAGGATTCATTGGTGGCGGTTGTAAAGAGACTGGTCAAGTAATAAAGAAGCAAACAGAGCGGTGTGGTAATTTACCGTTGTTATACTAACATTTTAATTATAATCCCATGAGCATGCCAGAACAGCCGCAGCAACCTAATCAGCTTAACATAGAAATCTCTGAAGAGGTGGCCGAAGGATCGTATGCAAATCTTGCCATCATTACGCATTCGCATGCGGAGTTTGTAATCGATTTTGTGAACGTGATGCCCGGAACGCCGAAGAGTAAAGTAAAGAGCCGCATCATCCTGACACCACAGCATGCTAAAAGGCTGATGAAAGCACTGACAGAGAATATCGGCAAGTACGAGGCCGTTAACGGTATGATCAAAGACCTGGAAGAGATACAGCTTCCGTTGAATTTTGGCGGACCTACTGCGCAGGCCTAAAAAATAGAGCGAGAAACAGAGCGGGAGCGGAGGTAGCACTCGCTCCCGCTCTGTTTCTCGCACTGTTTCTTAAAGAAAAAAAATCACATGAGATACCTCATCACACTTCTACTGGTGGCGGCTTGCAGCTTCACTTTTGCACAACGTGCCTCCTATTTCGATCCGGCCCAGGCATATAACCGCTTACTGATAGAGAAGAATAACGGCTCGTTTACACGAGTCGGGAATTTCAAAGTCGTTGGCACTTCTTTTTTATACGGCCAGAAGAATAAGGGTGATATGTATGCGATAGGAGAGACAGGTAATGGAGTCTTGGTGAGCTATGATACCTATTCACAGATCGTCTATTTCTTTCCTTCGGGTAGCCCGGATGTGTCGCTTGCAAAAGAGCCTTCCATGCTTGATTCATTCACCATCCGCAAAAACCTGGAGGTAAATCTCGAAGAGGATATACATTTTGTATACGGTCCACTCATTGGTGCAAAGGATAAAAATTACTACCAGCTGATCGCACGGGGAAACAAAGTCAGCCTCTATAAAAGATATACTGCAGAACTCGGCATGGTCACCACCAACTACATCCAGACTGAGCTCCGCCAGTTCAACATCCTGGTAGATTATTATTACACCGATTCAACCGGCAAGGATCCAAAGAAGCTCAAGATCTCGCCCAAGACAATCGCAAAAGAATTCGCGCCAATCAAAGACATTGCGAAGTTTATCAACGCTGATTATTTGACGGAATTTAGGGAGAGGGAGTTGGTGAGGATTGTTGGGGAAGTGAATCGGGAGTCGGCGGGAGACGGGAGACGGGAGGCGGGAGACGGGAGGCGGGAGGCGGGAGACGGGAGAGGGGAGGAAGAAGAATTTGCCATAACGGAGTTCAAAATTATTACCTAAACTTTTCTGGATTATTTATCATATACCATATCAATTTTCCCACTTCATCATTTAAAGATGTGAATTCCCTATGTTCCAAAGTTGCGAGGTAATTGCAATCTTTAGATATGTCCAACCACACTTGCGTCTCGGCGTTTTCTGTATCAGCATCATTTAGTTTGCTTTGAAAATGATTCTTATAGGTCTTTCTTTTATACGCCTCTGCTAAATTTGCGCAAACTGACCTGGTCGAACGCCTTAACTGATCCGTTAGAGAATACCTCTCCTCTGCCGGAAATCTTTTCGAAACATGGAATACCTTCATCGCTAGATCATAGGCTTTAATGTACGCAAACCAGTCTCTATAACTTCCCATCACGCTCAGTTTAAAAATACTCACGCCTCACGCCTCCCGCCTCCCGCCTCCCGTCTCCCGCCTCCCGCCTCCTGTCTCCCGCCTCCCGTCTCCCGTCTACCGCCTCCCGTCTCCCGACTCCCGCCTCCCGCCTCCGTCTCCCGCCTCTCGCCTCCCGTCTCCCGCCT
>JACMKU010000011.1 GCA_014379965.1 Chitinophagaceae bacterium | reverse complement strand
TTCATCATCGAGCGACCGGATGGTTCGAGACGGTTTGTAATGCCACATATTCAATTTGTATATGATGGGCTGGGAAACGTAACAGAGGTGATCGACATGGTGACCGATATAACTGAAAGAAAGTTGGCCGAGAAAGATACCGCCAACCTTGCCGCGATCGTCCAGTCATCCGATGACGCCATCATAAGTAAAACTCTTGAAGGCATCGTTACGTCATGGAATATTGGTGCTGAAAAAGTATTTGGATACACCGCCGAGGAGATGATTGGTGAATCTATCACTAAGCTTATCCCCCAGGAAAGGCTTGATGAGGAAACGATGATCCTCACGCAGATTAAACAAGGCAAGGGTATTGAGCAGTTCAGTACGATCAGGGTAACAAAGTCCGGAAAGCGCATACATATTTCACTCACGACTTCCCCGGTTAAAGACCGGAAGGGCAGGGTGATTGGCGCCTCCAAGATCGCAAGGGATATCAGTGCCGCTATCGAGGCTGCTTGTAAAATCGAAGAGAGTGAGGAGCGGCTTCGTCTGGCTATAGAGGCCACGAAACTTGGCACCTGGGACTATCAGCCTTCTACCGGCGAGTTGAATTGGTCGGAAGAATGTAAAAGGATTTATGCTTTACCTCCAGGGCTTGAGATCGACTTCAAGATCTTTGAAGAACACATTTACCCGGATGATAAAGCGCTGGCGCTGGGTGCCGTTGCTAAGGCAATGGATCCAGAAGGTGAGGGCGAATATGATCTTGAATATCGTATCATCCGCTTCGACGACAACGGTGTAAGATGGATCAGAGCCCAGGGAAAGGTTTTTTTCGACGATATGGGTCAACCGGGAAGGTTTATCGGTACCGTAGTAGAAATTACGGAGCAGAAGCAGTCGCAGATTGCACTGGAAGAAAGCGAACAACGAACCCGTCTCGCAATAGAGGCCGCCAAACTAGGCACGTTTGAGTGGGACCTTGTAACAATGGATTTCTCAGGATCACAGCGACTATTGAATATTTTCGGTCATTCTGAGCGGGGCAGCCTCACTCATAAAGACATAATGGAGGCCTTCCATCCAGATGACAAACCGATTCGGGATAAGGCAGTCGAATTGGCGCGGGAGAAAGGAGAACTTCGGTATGAAGTGCGTGTCTTTTGGCCGGATAAGTCACTTCATTGGATAACGGTTTATGGTAAGATGGTATATGACAAGAACCATTCACCACTTCGGATGTATGGTACGGTGATGGATGTTACCGATGAGAAGATTACGCGTAATGCACTCGAAGAAAGCGAGCAGCGTTTCAAGATCATTGCAAATACGGCACCAGTAATGATATGGATGTCGGGGACTGACAAGTTTGCCGACTTCTTCAACATCAGTTGGCTGAATTTCACAGGCAGAACGATGTCGCAGGAGAGCGGCGATGGCTGGCTGGAAGGCGTCCATCCCGACGATAGACCGAGATGTGTGGCAGTCTATAACGAGGCTCATGCAAAAGAACAGGCTTTCGCGATTGAGTATCGTCTTCGCAATCGGCATGGGCTTTATCGATGGATATCCGACAATGCTGTACCACGCGTTACCCCAGAGGGTAAGTTCATCGGTTTCATCAGCGCCAGCCGGGACATAGACGATGAAAAAAGATTCAATGAAAAATTAAAAGAGAGTGAGCTTCTTTTTAAAACGATAACCAATGTTTCGCCGGTGGCTCTATGGATGACGGATGCAGGGGGCAAAAATAATTATGTGAATGATACCTGGCTGGAATGGACGGGCATGGCTCAGGAAAGGCAGCACGACCGTGGATGGATGAGTTCCATGATTGAAGCAGACCGGGAAGGGGTTGGCCGGCACTTCAACATATGTTTCGAAAAGCGAGAAGTCTTCAGCGCCGAATTCAGGTATAAGCGTAAAGATGCTGAAGTTAGATGGGTATATTCTGAAGGAAGTCCATATTATGACATCGATGGCGTTTTTGCCGGTTATGCTGGATCGGTAGTAGACATTACGGAAAGGAAACAGGACGAAATCCGTAAGAACGAATTCCTTGCTGTTGCGAGTCATGAATTGAAGACGCCGCTCACGTCGGTAAAAGCATATGCGCAGTTATTGGCAAGCAAATATGAGAAGACACAGGATGCGTTTTTAAATAATGCCGTATTGAAAATCGATAACCAGGTAAATAAGATGACAAAGCTGGTCGGCGATTTCCTAAATCTAGCCAAGATCGAATCGGATAAATTCCAACTGAACACCGAACGGTTCGCCATTATGGAACTGGTGAAAGAGATATCATACGATATGCAACTCGTATCAGGCCAACATAAGATCGTCGTTGAGCAGCGCGAAGAGGTGGAGGTTGTGGCTGACCGCGAAAAAATAGCGCAGGTGATCACGAACCTGCTTAACAATGCGGTAAAGTATTCTCCGGAAGACAAGAACATCCTGATCTCAGTGGGTCGGAAAAATGGACAGGCAAAAGTGTCGGTAATCGATAAGGGTATCGGGATTAAAAGGGAAGAGCAGGAGAAGATATTTGAACGGTTTTACCGATCAAAGTTCAATAATAATATATCTTTCTCGGGATTCGGAATAGGGTTGTATATTTCTGCCGAGATCATCAGGAAACATAGCGGGGATATTGGAGTGGAGAGTGAGTTTGGGAAAGGAGCTACATTTTATTTTACTCTGCCTGTAGCCAACTAACCCGTATTTTTGGAACTTTCTAAAATTGTGTCATGGCAAAAAAAGTGTTGATTTTCGATGATGATATGGACCTTCTTGAAGTCTGTTCCCTGATATTGACTGCAAAGGATTTCGAAGTAATAATAAAGGATAGGTGTACCGAGATTGTGAGCGACGTGATGCACCATCAGCCGGATGTTATCATCATGGACAATTGGATCCCGGATATTGGTGGGGTGAAGGCTACGAGACTGGTCAAGGGGTCGGAGGAATTGAAACACATACCGGTCATTTTTTTCAGTGCAAATAGTAATGTTACCGAGTTAGCGGCTGAAGCCGGGGCAGATTATTGCCTTCAAAAACCCTTCGATATAACTCAATTAGAGAATATGGTGGCCGCTGCCATAGATAAGCGTCCTGCATGACGTGAAATGCAATTTTGGCATAGTTCCGTTTTTTTAGCCCACATTACATACGAGGCTGGTTATTAAATGGCAGGAAACTGAAAATTTTGCACATCTTTCCCGCGTGGCACATTATTTCCTGTAACTTCGCCGTCCTTTGACCGGATGGTGCCACATACTGTCCCGGTCGTAAATTCGAAGTTCAAAAACTAAAAAATCAATACAATTATGGCTAAGAAAGTCAACGTTACCCCACTACACGACAGGGTAATAGTGAAAGCGGCTGCTGCCGAAGAAAAAACTGCCGGTGGGATCATCATTCCGGATACAGCAAAAGAGAAACCCCAGAGAGGAACAGTTATCGCTGCCGGTCCTGGTAAGAAAGACGAACCAGTTACTGTAAAAAGTGGTGATACTGTATTGTACGGTAAATATGCCGGCACCGAGATCCTGATCGATGGTCAAGATTACCTGATCATGAGAGAGTCGGACATCCTGGCAATCGTTTAGTCCTATCACTACCCGGCATCGGGAAGACTAGAACGAACATGATATCTGCAATAATTCTAAAAAACACAATTTCAAATTTATATTATGGCAAAGCAACTCTTCTTCGACATTGAAGCAAGAAATAGAATGAAAAAAGGCGTTGATATCCTCGCCAACGCTGTGAAAGTAACCCTGGGACCAAAAGGTCGTAACGTGGTTATCGAGAAAAAATTTGGTGCACCTGCTGTTACTAAGGATGGTGTGACCGTAGCAAAAGAAATCGAATTGGAAGATCCAATCGAGAACATGGGCGCACAGATGGTGAAAGAGGTAGCATCAAAGACAGCCGACATCGCTGGTGATGGTACGACTACTGCCACCGTTCTTGCGCAATCAATCATCAGCGAAGGCCTCAAGATGGTGGCTGCTGGTTCTAATCCAATGGATCTGAAACGTGGTATCGACAAGGCCGTAGCGAAAGTTGTAGAACACCTGAAAGGACAATCTCAGGCAGTTGGTAACGATAGTAGCAAGATTCAACAAGTTGCGTCTATCTCCGCTAATAACGATAACGAGATCGGCAAGCTTATCGCAGAGGCGATGAAGAAAGTTGGTAAGGAAGGTGTCATCACAGTAGAAGAAGCAAGGGGTACAGAGACAGGCATCGAAGTAGTAGAAGGTATGCAATTCGACCGCGGATATATCTCTCCATATTTCGTGACTAATAGTGAGAAGATGATGGCAGAGCTGGAAAATCCTTACATCCTGATCTATGATAAGAAGATCTCAGCGATGAAGGACATCCTTCACATCCTCGAGAAAGTTGCTCAAGGTGGACGCCCACTGTTGATCATCGCAGAAGACCTCGAAGGTGAAGCTCTCGCAACACTTGTGGTAAATAAATTAAGGGGTACGCTGAAGGTGGCTGCTGTTAAGGCTCCAGGTTTCGGTGATCGCCGTAAGGAAATGCTTCAGGATATCGCCGTACTCACAAAGGGTATCGTGATCAGCGAAGAGCAAGGGTACAAACTCGAGAACGCAGACCTTAGCTATCTCGGAGTTGCAACTACGGTTACTATCGACAAGGATAATACAACTATCGTTGGTGGTAAAGGAAAGAAGGAAGACATCTCTGCTCGTATCAACCAGATCAAGGCGCAGATTGAAGTCACTACTTCAGATTATGATAAAGAGAAATTGCAGGAGCGTCTCGCTAAATTAAGCGGTGGTGTTGCTGTATTGAATATCGGAGCTGCTACAGAAATGGAAATGAAGGAGAAGAAGGATCGTGTTGACGATGCGCTTCATGCAACAAGGGCTGCCGTGGAAGAAGGAATTGTTCCAGGTGGTGGTGTTGCTTTCATTCGTTCAGTAGACTCGCTTGATAAGTTCAAGGGCGCTAACGAAGATGAGACAACTGGTGCTGCAATCGTGAGGAGAGCGCTCGAAGAGCCACTTCGCCAGATCGTAGCTAATGCAGGTATCGAAGGTTCTATCGTGGTACAGAAAGTGAAAGAAGGAAAAGCGGATTATGGATTCAATGCCAGGACAGAAATCTACGAGAACCTCTTCAAGGCTGGTGTTATCGATCCTACTAAGGTTACACGTATCGCACTTGAGAACGCTGCTTCAATCGCGGGTATGTTGTTGACTACTGAGTGTGTAGTTGCCGACAAGCCGAAGAAAGAAGAAGCTCCTCATTCTCATGGCGCACCTGATATGGGTGGAATGGGATACTAAGAGTCAGAGCGAGAGCGAGTGCGACTCGCGAAAGATATGGACCCCATCTCGGAAGAGGTGGGGTTTTTGCATTGAGGCATGGATAGTTGGGTTGCACAATTATGGGGTTTGAGAGTTTAAGGGTTTAATGGTTTAAGAGTTCCTAAATCTGGATGGTTCCTATTTTATCGCCTGCTCAATTTTCAGAAACCCTTAAACCTTTAAACTCTTAAACCCTTATACGGTAAAAAATTGGAACGCCTCTTGTCCTTCACAACCGATAAAAACCAACGTATGATACCAATCGGAGATGACAACTCAGGCCACACGCGCAAGCCGTTCGTCAACTATATTCTTATCGTGATCAATATACTCGTCTTCATCTTCCTGCAGGGATCGGGTGGTAATGAACAGTTTACCTATGCCTACTCTACTGTACCTGCAGAGATCATCGAGGGCCGGGATATTTCGACGGGCTTCCTTGCGCCGACTCCCATACCTGTTTACGGAACGCTCATCACATCGATGTTTATGCATGGAGGATGGGCGCATTTGCTTGGTAACATGCTCTATCTGTGGATTTTTGGCGACAATCTGGAAAACCGGCTAGGCCATTCGAAGTATCTAATATTTTATTTGCTCTGTGGTATCATCGCTTCTTTGAGCCATGTCTTCGCGACGTCTGCATTTTCGCCCCAACATATGGAGATCCCTAGCCTCGGCGCTTCCGGTGCGATCTCTGGAGTAATGGGAGGATATCTTTTGCTCTTTCCTAAAAACAGAGTGAACGTCTTCCTGTTTCGCGGAATCATCCCTGTTCCCGCATTCGTTGCTCTTGGATTCTGGATTGTCTTCCAGATCATCAGTGGCATGGGTATGCTGGGTGGCGAACAACAAGGCGGTGGTGGCGTAGCTTATGCGGCGCACGTCGGTGGTTTCATTGCGGGGTTGGTGCTGATAAAGCTTTTTGCGGGGAAGGCACCCGCAGAGGTGAGGAGGCGATCTTTTTTCGGTAGGTGAGTAAAAGAGTTTAGCGTTTAAGGGTTTAACGTTCTTTAATCGATCTCTCCCAAAAGTCATCGAGCGTTTTTAGATCGAATGGCTATGGAAGGTTCGACCTGAACAACGTTAAACGTTAAACCCTTAAACGTTAAACGTTCTTTAATCGATCTCTCCCAAAAGTCATCGAGCGTTCTTAGATCGAATAGCTATGGAAGGTTCGACCTGAACTACGTTAAACATTAAACCTTTAAACGTTAAACGTATGTAGCGTCCCTTACTTCTTAATGATCTTAATTTCAACCCGCCTATTCTCCATACGCTCATCTTCGCTCTGCTCAGGATAGGGATGTATCGGTTGCGAATGCCCAAACCCTCGATAACTTACCCGCTCTGCCTCGATGCCATTGGAAAGAAGATGATTGCGGACAGCCCATGCTCGGGCCTCCGAAAGGTTATAAATCCTTGTCTCGGAATCCAGGCCATCGCCAGTATGGGGCTGACAACAAATATGACCCTGGATCTCTATTTCCAGAGTGGGATTCGCCTTCATGGTCGCCAACAACTCCTGGAGGCTCGGCAGTGATTCCGGCAATAGCCGATGCATTCCGCCGTAAAAATTAATATTCTTCAGCACAATCTGAGTTCCCGAAACAGTGGTTGAATCGGCGATCTTTTCCTGGAGGGATCGATTATCGTTCTTGCCCGGATTCGACTTTGACATCGATTGTGTGAAACTGATTTCTACGCGTCGATTGAGATCGCGCTCGGCCTCCGTGCTGTTTGAATTGACGGGCACGCGTCGCCCGTATCCCTTCTCTGAAGCGATAACCGAGCTGGCAAGTCCTTTCGAAAGAAGGTAGGTCTTCACTTCCTTCACCCTACGTAGGGAAAGCTGGTTATTATACCCATCGGAGCCTATAGCGTCACAATGCCCGTCCAGTGTAATCCCAGTCTGCCCAGCCTGGTAGGCCTGCGCAAAACTATCTAGCCGCATTCGGGCAGCTGGAGTGAGGTCTGACCGGTTGAAATCGAAATACACCGTGAGTGGCTGCTGCGATGCTGCCACAAGGGACCAACATAGAACAATTACCAGAATGCCCGGTTTCATACAGAGTGATTAAAGGTGAAGGAAATGGACGATTCGATGGTTTCGCGGGATATGGATGCAAGTTTAACGCACTACGCTCAAATTTCTTGTGCCACCCATCAGAAAGGCGGCCGTTTTGACGTACCTTTGCGGCCTCAAAAAAGGATATTTAATGATCAGTGTAAAAGACCTGAAACTTGCTTATGGCAAGAGAGTTTTGTTTGAAGATGTTAACCTCAATTTCACTAAAGGCAATTGCTATGGTGTGATTGGCGCCAACGGGGCCGGAAAAAGTACATTTCTCAAAATCCTGAGCGGCGAGATCGAGCCTAACAAGGGCTCCGTCGACATTACCCCCGGCGAACGTATGGCAGTGCTTAAACAGAACCAATTCGAGTTCGATGAGCAGACCGTATTGAACACCGTATTAATGGGTCATACCAAACTTTGGAAAGTAGCCAAGGAACGCGAGTCCATCTACGCTCTCGCGGATTTCACTGAAGAGGATGGCATGAGAGCTGGCGAGCTCGAAGGTGAATTCGGGGAAATGGGTGGTTACACGGCCGAGAGTGATGCAGGTACACTGCTGGGTGAACTTGGCGTGGAGGAGCAATATCATAGCGCACTGATGAAGGATATTCCTTCAAACCTTAAAGTCCGGGTACTACTTGCGCAGGCGCTTTTCGGCAATCCTGATATCCTGCTCCTGGATGAGCCGACGAACGGTCTCGATATAGAGACGATATCCTGGCTGGAAAACTTCCTTGCCGATTACGAGAATATCGTTCTCGTGGTGAGCCACGACCGTCACTTCCTGGATGCGGTGTGTACTCACGTCTCCGATGTGGACAGGCAGAAGATCAAGATTTTCACTGGTAACTATACATTCTGGTATGAGTCATCACAATTGATGGCCCGCCAGGTTAATGACAAGAATAAGAAAACAGAAGACAAGAGGCAGGCGTTGATCGACTTCATCGCGCGCTTTAGCGCAAACGCGTCGAAGAGTAAGCAGGCTACGAGCCGAAAGAAGGCGCTCGAAAAACTTAGCATCGAAGAGATAGAGCCGAGCTATCGTAAATATCCAGGGATCATCTTCCAGCCGCTACGTGAGGTAGGAAACCAGATATTAAATGTGGAGAAACTCACGAAGTCGGTTGACAGTCGTGTACTTTTTAAGAACGTTACTTTCACAGTGAACAAAGGTGATAAGATCGCACTATTAAGTCGTGACCCATTGGCGGTAACTAGTTTCTTCAACATCATCACGGCAGAAGCTATCGCAGATAGCGGATCGTATGAATGGGGAACCACGGTGACGCATGCATACCTGCCACAGGAAAACAATCAGTACTTCAATAGCCAGTTCAACCTAATGGATTGGTTACGCCAATATGTGCCACCACATGTCAATGATGTCGATGAGCCATTCCTTCGTGGATTTCTAGGAAAGATGTTGTTTAGCGGCGACGATGTAATGAAGAAGACGAATGTATTGAGCGGTGGAGAGAAGGTGCGTTGTATGATCAGCAGAATGATGCTACAGAGCCCTAATGTGATCCTGCTCGACCAACCTACCAATCACCTTGACCTCGAAAGCATCCAAAGCTTCAACGAACAGTGTACGGATTATAAGGGCATCGTCCTTTTAACGAGCCATGACCATACGTTCATGCAGACTGTTGCTAACAGGATCATCGAACTTACACCAAAGGGGATCATTGACAGGTTGACCACCTTCGATGAATACTTGGCGGATGAGAGGGTGAAGGGATTGAGGGAAGAGATGTATAAGTGAGGTGGGAGGCGATAGGTGGGAGGCGATAGGTGGAAGCCGATAGGTCGGAGGCGGGAGGCTAATGAAAATCAGCTTGAAGTGGCCCCCAATTCTTAGTCTGTGCGGTTAGGCGAGTAGAAATACTAACACCGGTGCATAATTTTTTTTCCGCAAGGCTTGCCCTTAATGATTCCCGACACTATCTTAGCACCACGAGTCACGCTCTTTCCACTTCCTATCTTTTACCTGTTAATCCTCCCGGGAAAAATACATATCCGGGCCGGGGGTATGTCAGTCCGCAAATGCGAATTGATATTCAGGTTGAAGCCAGAACAGAAAACTGATAACGAGTTTGCCCTTTCTGCTAACCCAGGAGGGGTTTTTTGTTTCACGCAAAGACGCAAAGGCGCAAAGGTTTCTCGCAAAGCCGCAAAGATTCGCGAAGACGCAAAGGTCTTGATTTGTACAATACATATTTTACAGATCAGGTGCGAATTTCATCCCCACTAGCCACTAGCCACTTCCCACTAGCTATCTACCACTGAGAACAATCCACTATCTTCCCCCATCATGTCTTTTCTTCAAAAAAAAATCGGCTTCTGGGCATCCACTTCGATTATCGTCGGGAGCATCATCGGCTCCGGTGTATTCATGAAACCTGCGACGATGGCATCTCAATTGGGATCGCCTGTTTGGTTGTTGCTCGTTTGGGTGATTGCTGGTGTGTTTTCTTTGTTTGGTGCGCTGATCTTCGCCGAGCTTGGTGCTATGATGCCGCTCACCGGTGGAGTATATGTTTACTTCCGTCGTATGTTCGGTGATTTCGTTGCGTTTCTTTATGGATGGGCAGCCTTCTCCGTTATCAATACCGCTGCCGTTGCTGCCATATCTTTCGTTTGCGCCAGGTACGCCGACTATTTCCTGCATCTGCCGCGCTTTCCTGTAGAAACAGTGCAGGACTATGTGTGGCACATTCCTTTCATTGGTGATCTATTACCACTGGATAATTTCGGAGTGAAGATGTTAGCGATCCTATTGGTGATTGGGTTCACTGCACTCAACCATATTAGTGTGAAAGCCGGCAGCATTTTCCAGGTGGTATCTACTTTCCTGAAGATGGTAGTGATAGGTGCATTGATATTCGGGATCTTTTTATCGGGCGAGGGTTCCTTTTCCCATTTCACCGATGCGCAGCATCCCAAGGTGGGCAATGAACTTCTCAATGGAGTCATCATTGCGATGACGGGTGCATTTTATGCCTACGATGGATGGATAAATATCAGTTTCGTAGCAGGGGAAATCCGGCAACCCCAAAAGAACATCCCAGCCAGCCTCATGTTGGGCATGCTCGTGTCCATCCTGGTGTATGTATTGGTCAACCAGGCATACCTGTATGTGATGCCGGTTGAGCAGATGGCTACGTCGTCACTGGTGGCTGCCGATGCTATTGGCATCGCCCTCGGTAAGACTGGTGAGGCGATCGTAGCGGCGCTCATTGTCATCTGCACATTGGGAGCGGTGAATGGAAATCTAATGGCTACGTGCCGCGTCACCTACGCAATGGGGAAGGATAGGGTCTTCTTGCCATGGACGGGAAATGAGCACCCGCGTTTTCAGACACCGGCAAATGCATTGTGGCTTCATGCGGTATGGACATCCATGTTTATCATCACGGGTTCATTTGATATGCTGGCGGACATGTTTGTGTTCATCACCTGGATCGCATATGGAGCGGGTGCAGTTGGGATATTTATATTGAGAAAGAAAATGCCAGATCATCCGAGGCCATATAAGACATGGGGATATCCAATAGTACCGATTCTCTTTATCGTATTCACAGGATTCTATCTAATCATCACCGTCTATAGCGACGTGACCAATTATCTCCTAGGTCGACAGCCCGTCATTAATTCTCTTCTTGGAATGCTGATTACGGTGCTGGGAGTACCATTGTATTTTTTCTTCAAAAAGAGAAATCTCAGAAGTTCCGCGGGGGAGAATCTTAATTGATAAATTGACCGCTGATTATCATGATAGTTATGATTTTCGCGGATAAGATTCTTTCAGGTTGTAGATAATATCAGTCCTAAATCATAACAATCATGATAATCAGCGGTCAATTATTTCGAGGATAAGATTCTTGCACTTGTAATATAATATCAGTCCTAAATCATAACAATCATGATGATCAGCGGTCAAATTGTCCTCTAGAATCAACCAAACTTCCGAATCAACTTCCCCAGCATCATCAATCCATAATCGGCATCATCATCCCAGGGTTTACCGAAACTGATTCGAATACAGTTGTCATAATTACAACTTGCAGAAAATATTTTGCCGGGAACTATGGAGATATTGTGCTTCATCGCTTCCGCGCGTAGTTTAAAGGCATTCACACTCTTACCAAGCTCAACCCATAATACGAACCCTCCATGTGGCCGTGATACCTTAGTGTCTTCGGGAAAGTATTCGATGATGGCCTGCATATAACGCAGACATTGTGTGTGGAGCGCCTTCCGCAGGTTCTTCAAATGATATTCGTAACGACCATGCTGCAGGAAATGCGCCATCGCAGCCTGGGTAAGCGTGGGGGAGCTGATGTTGTGTATGCGTTTTATCTGTTTCACCTGATCCATGAACTTTCCCGGGAGTGTCCAGCCAATTCGGTAACCGGGTGTGAGCGATTTGCTGAGCGAAGAACAATGCATCACCATGCCCTTAGTATCATAATACTTACACGTGCGCGGGCGATTCTTACCGAAATACAACTCTCCATAGATATCATCTTCGATAAGTGGTATGTTCTCACGAGTGATGATGTCGACTAACTCCTTCTTGTTCTCATCGGGCATGCAGCCGCCAAGTGGGTTGTTGAAATTGGGAATGACTACACAGGCCTTGATGGGATATTTCTTTATCACCTCCTGCAGGCAGTCGAGGTCGAGACCGCTCACCGGACAGGATGAGATCTCCACAACTTTCAATCCCATGCTCTCGATGGCCTGGTAGATGCCGAAGTAATTAGGAGATTCCACGGCTACTGTATCGCCATGCGAAGTGACGGCGCGAAGACACAGTGTCATCGCCTCGAGACATCCCGACGTTACGATCACCTCATCGGGTTTTACTTTTCCGCCCCAATTGAACGATAGCTTGGCTATTTGCTTCCTCAAGTCGAGATTACCCTGTGTATGTCCATAATTAATACAATGATCGGGGCTGTTGCGTAGCGCGGCAATAACCGACTTGCTGATCTTGGCCGCGGGTAACAGAGAAATATGTGGAACGGCTAGCGCGAAGTTGATCACCTTATCATGATCCGTGGCAATATCCGAATAAATAGTGGCGATCATTTCCTTCACGCTAACGTCATGCGAGAATACATCGGGCTGTATCACCTTCGGCAATTCGCGAAAACGCTTCTGACTGAATCGAACATAGTAGCCCGACTTAGGTCTCGATTCAATGAGTCCCTTGCCTTCGAGATGATAATACGCCTGGAACGCAGTACCCATGCTTATCCCGTATTCATCGCTTAGTACGCGAACGGATGGAAGCTTGTCGCCGATCTTCAGTACATCATCGGCGATCATCTTCTCGAGTCCATCAGCAACCTGGAGATAGATGTGGTCGTGGGCTGTGAAATTTGATTTACGCATGTCCTGTTTTTTGAGTTTATCGAATGAGAGAAGACGGAAAGTCAGGAAGTCCGGAAGTCCGGAAGTCCGAAAGACCTTTAAAAAAGATGCAAGGGCTAACCTGTAATGATGTATCCCTTCTAGTGAAAGTCTTCCGGACTTCCTGACTTAGATCTGATCTAGTCAAAAATACTAAAACTGAATCTGTTTTTTCAAGAAAATTATTCAAAAATTTGTACTGTAATTCAATCCTCACTACTGGTCTTGATTAGTAAGAAATTTTAAAGTTCTGAATAGAGCTAACGCTATTTCCTTGCCGTTACCGAAGAGAACTTACAAAATGAAGTAACAGAAGAATGAAAAAGGAACTACATAAAGCATACCTCGCCCTTGGGATCGTCAGCTTTTTCTGGGGCACTACCTACATCGCTTCCAGGGTGGGGGCACAACACATGCCTGGTCTCTTTGTTTCCGGCATTCGCCAGTTCGTATCGGGTGCTATACTCGTTGCGTTCTTTCTTATTAGAGGACATCGGCTTCCTGGCTGGGAGATACTTAAGAAGATATCGGTACAAAGCATCTTCCTCCTATGTATTGCAAATGGATTGCTGACGTGGTCGGTGGAATATATTAGTGGTGGTCTCGCGGCAATCATAGCTGCTCTCGTTCCGCTATTCATCGCGCTATTCACGCTATGGTTATCCAAGTGTGCCCGCATCACTCGATGGATGGTGGTAGGATTGCTCGTCGGCTTCGCAGGGGTGCTCACCATATTTTATGATTACTTATTGCAGCTGCAGAACAGATCATTCGTCTTCGGCGTGGTGCTGGCAGTACTGTCGACGCTCTCGTGGTCTTTCGGTACAGTTTATACATCCAAGCAGAAGCCTCCGATTGATGTGTTGTACAACGTGGGGCTGCAGATGCTCATTGCGGGCATACTCGTGCTAACCGTTTGCGTGTTCACAGGCAAGTATGTAAACCCCTCATCCATCGGAACAGATTCGATACTCGCTCTGTCTTATCTCATTGTATTCGGATCTCTTGTGGCGTATTCGGCCTATGTGTTCGTGATTGGAAAGTTACCGCCTACGCAGGTATCGGTCTACGCCTATATCAATCCGATAGTGGCAGTTGTGCTGGGTTGGCTATTGCTATCCGAAAAGATGAACGTGAATATGATATTGGGCACATTGATCACACTTAGCGGTGTCTATTTAGTAAATCGTGAATTTAAAAAAGTAAAACAATGAGCAATATCCGCATCATCGACTACGAACCTCAACACCAGCCATGGTTTGAAAAATTCAACCGTGCATGGATCGAGGAAATGTTCGAGATGGAACCCGTAGACGAGTGGGTAGTCACGAATCCAGATAAAGCGATCATAGAGCCTGGAGGCGCAATCCTCATGGCGGAGTACGTAGGCATGATTGCAGGCACGGTTGGTTTGAGAAAAGTTGCAGAAGATACCTATGAGTTTACGAAGATGGCAGTGGGAGAGGCGTTCCGCCGCAAAGGGATCGCCGAGGCGCTGAGCTTTGCCAGTTTTCGAAAGGCTAAGGAATTGGGTGCCCGAAATGTCATCCTGTATTCGAATCGCAAGAATGCGGGGGCGATCAAATTATATGAGAAGATAGGGTTTCGTCAGCTCGAAGTAGAACCCGGCGTTTACAAGCGGGCGAATGTGAAGATGGCGATAGGGATCGAGGAAGCCCTCTCGGCGGCGGACAAATATGCTGAACCTGTTCAACCTTAAACTATGCCTATAACCATCATCGAAGCAGATGTTTCCCATGCGGCAAACATCGCTACCATCGGGAAGAAATCGTTCCGCATGGCATTCGGTCACCTGTTTGAATGCAGGGACGAGCTTTTCGAATACCTGGAGCATACCTACAACCCCGTAAAGCTTTCGCGAAGCCTACGTAAGGGAAACAATGTTTATTACCTGGCAGTCATCGATGGCCAACCAATAGGTTTTGCCAAGGTGAAGATTCACTCGCTAAACGAGTACATTACTTCAATCGCGCAGATGGAGTTGCAGAAGATTTATGTTCTACAGGAATACCAGCATCTTGGTGTCGGCTCCGCGCTACTGTCCGAAGTGAAGCGCCTCGCGAAGGAAATCAGCCCTGATTTTCTCTGGTTGGACACTCATATAAATAATGAGAAAGCGATTCGCTTCTATGAGAAGAATGGCTTCGAGAAGATTGGAAAATATCATTTCACTATTGGCACACAAACATTTCAATACCACGTGATGGGATGGCGGGTAGCCATGGACATCCGCAAAGCATGTTAAAAAATATAAACTCAACCATTATGGAATTGCTCACTGGAATCACTGTGCGAAGATCGAATTATTCAAAACTCCCTGCTGTTGATTTCTCCAGTCTCGAGTTTGGTCAGCATGTGTCCGATCATATGCTCGTGGCCGACTATGCCCATGGAGAATGGCAGCAAGCACAGATCGTTCCTTTCGCGAATTTGTCACTAAGCCCTGCTACACTGGCGTTGCATTATGGGCAAACGGTATTCGAAGGAATGAAAGCTTTTTGCACGAGGGATGGCCGCATCAATATCTTCCGTCTCGAGCGGCACTACGATCGGTTTGTGAGATCGCTTGACCGTATGTGTATGGCCGTGCCTCCGAAAGATCTATTCACCGAGGGATTAGTTAAACTCGTTCAGATCGACAAGGGTTGGGTACCCCGTAAAGGAGGTGCTTCACTTTACCTGCGACCTTTCATGTATGCAAGTGAGGCGAAGTTTGGAGTGAAGGTATCTGATCAATATCGCTTAATCATCTTCTCCGGACCAGTACCAGAGTTGTATGCCGAACCAATCAAAGTAAAAGTTGAAACCAATTATACACGCGCGTCGAAGGGTGGAACCGGTTTTGCGAAATGTGGCGGCAACTACGGAGGCGCCTTTTATCCTACACAAGAAGCGAGAAAGCAGGGATATGACCAGGTATTGTGGACGACAGGTGATGACAATCCATTCATCGAAGAATCGGGAACTATGAATGTTATGTTTGTAATCAACGGAAAACTCGTCACGCCGCCGGTGTCTGATTCAATTCTCGATGGAGTCACTCGAGATTCGTTACTGACGCTCGCAGGCGATCTCGGCTATCCAACAGAAGAGCGAAGGATATCGGTAGCTGAACTGGAATTAGCCTTTCACGATAATTCGATAACGGAGGCATTCGGCGCAGGCACTGCGGCAGTCGTGGCGCCAATTAAAACCATCTGCATCAATAATACCGACCATCAACTTCCAAAGTATAGCCATGAGAGTTTATGGAGAAAGCTCAAGCATAAGCTCGAGCAAATTCGTACAGGGACCGAACAGGATGTTCATGAATGGAACTTCATGATATAAACTGGTAGGCCTTGTTTTTAGTGAGAGGAACCAACCCGAGAGGGTTGGTTTTTTTACTAAAATTAAGATTTAAAAGTTTCGTCCTCGCTCTCGCTCTGTTTCTCACCCTGTTTCTGTTTTCTGTTCCTGTTTCTGTTTCTCCCCCGCCCAGCTGCGTGTAGACAGGCATCTGGGCGGCAGAAGTGAGAAACAGGAACAGAAAACAGGAACAGAAAACAGAAACAGAGAGAGAAAACAGAAACAGGGCGAGAAACAGAGCGAGAGCGAGGAGCCCCCTTTTAAATCCTAACTTATCTTATCAGTAGTGTTGTTCCTTTCATAAACACCCTCTCCTTTGTATCTCTATTCGTAAATGTTAGCATCCATGCATAGACACCTGTCGCCTGCGCTATTCCACCAATTCTTCCATCCCACTTCCTCGTCCAGTCGCGCGTTTCGAATACGAGTTGTCCAAAACGGTTGTACACTTTGAATACGAGGTGTTCTGCCTTCACTGCATTCAATGGATGAAGGAAATCGTTTTTTCCATCATTGTTTGGCGTAAATGCTGTCGGCACCGCGATAAAACATCCACTCAATACCTGTATTCGCTTTGCAATACTATCCGAACAATTGGCGCCCGAATTGGTAACCGTTAGTCGCACCGTATAAAAAGCCTCCCTGCCAGTAATAGGAAACCGAATTGCTGCGGGAGATTCCATTTGGCTCGAGCTTCCATTACCGAAATCCCATCGCCACTTGTCTATCATACCCGTGCTTTCATTTGCAACATGAACTGTATCCTCCGGACAAATTATATCGGGAATTGTAAATGCTGCCTTCACCACATTGCCAATGACAATGTCTTCTGTTGCCGTATCGCTACACGTTCCGTTCGACACTACGAGCCGAACTTTATATTCTCCTTCAGCCGCATTGAACACCTGTACCGCACTCGGTGAATTTGCCAACGCGAGACTGCCTACGTTCCAGTTCCAGCTGATTGCTCCATTGTTTCCGTCATGAAAAAGATATACAGTGTCCTGCCTGCAAGAGGTTTTCACCGAGTAAGTAAAATCGGCAGACACCGATGGACGCGATATGAAAGGTATAGTCGACCCTGCGGGCAACACCTGCCCACATTCATCCACTAAGGCATTACCGTCGGTACCTGTTGTCAACACAACGTTGTAGTTACCACCAACGGTGATTGGGGAGGAGGTAAGGATCTCTATAGCTGTCGTTGTGGGATTATTGGGATTACCGTTAGCGCAGTTCACCGCAACGCTGGTTACCTGTACAGACTGTGGGCCTGTGATGATGAAGTCGCTGCCATTTGGCGCTATCGAATTGCATTGCACCGGCTTTCTGAATATGATCACCAGGCTTCTCGGTGAACAAGCACCGGCTTTGATACTATCAGGCAACGCCGGTTCTACGCCAGGCAAGATCACATTCGTTTGCCTGGTAATATCGATCATGCGACCGCATTTGTCCTTGATTGTATTTCCATCGCTTCCTAGTTGCATGCCAAGAACATAATTGCCTGGTACAACAGGGTTACTTAATGAAAGAACAATCAAACTTGATTCGCCATCCAAATTACAACCGCTCGGTTGTGCACTCGTAATACTAGCGGGAGCATTAATGGTGAAATCGCTCCCATCGGTCGCGATAGTTCCGCAAATCATTCTTTTATTCAGCAGTACTAGCAACTGGGTACCATCGCAATTTAGTCTAGCATTGAAGAGATCGGGTTCAACCGGATCTGTAACACTAGCTGTGCCGCCGGTTATACTGATCTGGAAGCCTGCCGTTGAACCGGTCCGCTGACTTACCATCAACAGATACTCATGTCCCTGTATGAGAGTGGGCATTTTACTGAACAATTCCTGGCCTGATCCGGGACATACTGCCAGGTCAATGCCATTCATTGAGGCACCGGTTTCGCCAGTTTCAGGGGACCAATTACAAGCAAGAAAAAGACTGGCATCGGTAAAGACGTCATCATTATTACGACCTGAGATATCAAACAGCTGCCAGTCGAAATTGTCATCAGGGTTCTCCGGTACGATCACGAATCCGAGTGTACCAGGACTAAAGCAGGACATCTTAAACCAGGTCGGGTTTTGATTAACATACGATCCATTGCAGGGAACTGGTAACGAAGTTTGGCCGCATGGAGTAATTGACGTCTGAACATATGAATCAGATCCGCAAAGTAGAATCGCGGAGGAAGGAGTTTGGCCGGTAGTTGGACATGGCTGTGCCTGAAGCATTCTTGCAACAAAGAGTAACAGCAGTACAGGCAACACCCGTTTAATCATGACTATTTAGATGGCAATATTGAAACGTACAAAGCGGAGATGACGATGCCCGCGAGACGTAATTTACAAAACAATCATCAGACCTTCCAGCCCCAGCCAGCAATTGCCTAATTTAGTATTGTATAAAACTTGGTATGAAGACAGTCATTGTAAGCGGCGCAACAGGTAACCTTGGACAGGCTGTCGTTTCCAAGTTCCTCGAGAAGAAGTTTCACGTCGCAGGCACCATCCGCAGAATGCATAATACGGACGAGCATCATCATGCAAATTTTCAACCTCAGGTTGTAGATGTAAAGAATGAAGAGGCGAGTGCTGAGTTTGTACAGTCGGTGATTGCCAGGCATGGTCAACTCGATGCAGCGATCCTCACAGTGGGTGGATTTGTTGCCGGTAATATTTCTAATACAGGCACAAAGGACCTGATCACGCAGATCGACCTGAATTTCATAAGCTGCTACAATGTGGCGCGCCCCGTATTTCTTTACATGATGAAGCAACGTCGCGGGAGAATCTTCCTTGTTGGATCGCGCGCGGGCCTCGACGCGAAAGACAGCAATGGTGTGATTGCCTATGGACTTTCAAAATCGCTGATCTTCCGTTTCGCTGAGTTAATGAATGTGGATGGTAAGAAGGAAGGAGTCCACACCAGCGTCATCGTTCCCGGGACGATTGACACACCGGAGAATCGTAAAAGTATGCCTGAGGCTGATTTTTCTAAATGGACAAGTCCCGAGTCGATTGCCGAGATCATATATGATAGTTTTGAAAGCCCTTTTAATGCTAATCAGCACTCTGTCATAAAGGTGTAAGGCCATTTCACATGGGGAAAATACTACACTATAGCAAGCTTTTTTTACGCGTTTACTCCTCTCTTTTTCAATAACACCTGTTCGGTTTTAAACCTGTTAAACTTGAGCGGGTCTATTCTTCCGCCTTTGCACTGATAGCATTGATTGATTAACGATTAATAGCTCACTCTGGCAAAGCTTTTGTCAAATGGGAGATTATTCAGTTACTCTTATTTGAAAACACTTAAATCCTTAAAAAGTACAATTATGAAAAAGAAGCTAGTGATTTTGTCCCTGGGCCTGATGTGCCTTTCTGTGAATTTTGTCAATGCTCAAAAATCTTCAGCTATTCTGAAAGGAGGTGTGAACCTCGCTAACGTTTCTATCAGTGATGATGGTGATATCAATGATGCGAAGACATTAACAAGTTTCCAGGTTGGTATTGTTGGCGACTTCAAGTTGCTCCCTTTCCTCTATGTACAGCCAGGTCTACTGTTCACAGGAAAAGGAACGAAGACACAGTCAGGTGACGAAGGAGATGCAAATTGGTATAGAGCTTCATCTAATCCCTATTATCTTGAAGTTCCAGTAAATCTTGTTTTTAAAACTCCTACAGGTCCGGTTAAGTTTTTCGCAGGTGCCGGTCCATATCTTGGAATCGGTATTGCTGGAAAGAATAAAGTAAAGGGCGCCATCCTCGGTACAAACTTTACATCCGAGGAAAAGATCGAATTTTCTAACGACGATCCCTCAACTCTTAACCAGGAAGAAGGTGCGGGTTTCGGTCTCCTCAAGCGTTTTGATTATGGTCTGAATGGTCTTGTAGGTATCGAAACAAAAAGCATGGTACTCTCTGCAAACTATGGTCTGGGTCTTGCTAAACTCCAATCTGGAACAGAATCAGATTCAGACAACAACAATAAGCATCGTGTGTTGAGTTTTACGGTGGGTATTAAGTTGTAAAAAAAAATTTCAAACCCTTTCGGAAGTTCCAAGCGGCGTCTCAATCTTGAGGCGCCGTTTTTTGTTTCACGCAAGCGTTGAAGGTTTCTCGCAAAGAAGCCACGGGTGGGGGAGTGGGGTTGGGTGTTTTTTTTGGGGGGTGAGTTGA